>NZ_BCBW01000015.1:0-98609 GCF_001315805.1 Olleya sp. ITB9 | reverse complement strand
GTTACAGTTCTGTAACGCTTTTTTTATATGCTTACCTTTGCAGTATGATACAGATAGGAGAGTTTAATACACTTGAGATTTTAAGAGACACAGAACCTGGATTGTTTTTAGGTGATGCAGATAATAATGAAGTTTTATTACCAAACAGATACGTACCAGAACATTTTGAAATTGGTGATGATATAGAGGTCTTTATTTATTTAGACAATGAAGAGCGAATGATTGCAACAACTGACGAACCTTATATTATTAAAGGTGAATTTGCGATGTTGCGTTGTAATGCTGTTTCTAAAATAGGTGCCTTTTTAGATTTTGGTTTAGTAAAAGAATTATTTTGTCCTTTTAAAGAGCAAGCTTTTCCAATGAAAAAAGGAGGTTGGTATCTTGTACATTGTTATTTAGACGAAGTTACAGAGCGTTTAGTAGCTTCTAGTAAAACAAATCGTTTTTTAGATAATAAAGAATTGACTGTAGATCAGTTTGATCAAGTAGATTTAATTGTTTCTCATCCAAGTGATTTAGGTATGAATGTTATTGTTAATAATAAGCATATTGGTCTAATATACAAAGACAATATTTTTCAAGATATTAGTGTAGGAGACCGTTTAAAAGGTATTGTAAAAAAAGTACGTCCAGGAAATAAGTTAGATATTAGCTTAGGTGATATTGGTTACAGAAATATAGAGCCTAATGCAGATAAAATCATGCAAGAATTAACAGATGGCAATGGTTTTTTAGCTTTAACAGATAAGTCAAATCCTGAAGCAATCAAAGATCAATTGCAGATGAGTAAAAAAACGTTTAAAAAAGCAATTGGTACATTGTATAAGCAAAAGCTTATAGATTTAAAACCAGATGGCATTTACCTTAAGACGCAAGACTAGTTTTGTTGTTAATAGCTGCGTTTTGTTCCTTAGCCCATTCAATTGCTTTGTAAAGGTTATCAAATCTTATAATATCTGTTTTACAAAATAAGCGTTCCATTAAAGCGTTAAACCAACTGTTTTCGCTTTTTGTAATTACAGCGTATCCATTTAATTGATTACTAGTGTTTCTGAAAAATTTTAACCAATCTGATGGTTTTAAAGAGTAGTTATTAACACGATTTGATAGGTAACAAACACTTATGTTTGGTCCGTAAAAATCATGAGCAGCTTGTATTACTTTTGAAGCTTCATTAAAGGTGTAGGTAATCCCTTCGTTAATTTCAGAAATAACCATACCTTCTAAAAAGTAAAAATTACCTTGTTTAGTTATGTGAATATCTAAAATGGAATCTGCTAGTGTAGAGTCAACTATTTTCATTTGGGAGGATTTTATTACAAATTTAATAGATAGAAAAACGCTATTAATGAACAGAAAATGATATTCGATAACCGTTTTAATAAAACAGTCAAAAGGTTGTGTTTTTTGATGTAAAATCTATCTATTCAGTATTTT
This sequence comes from Olleya sp. ITB9, assembly GCF_001315805.1. NCBI lineage: Bacteria > Pseudomonadati > Bacteroidota > Flavobacteriia > Flavobacteriales > Flavobacteriaceae > Olleya > Olleya sp. ITB9. Next base: position 97,169 of record NZ_BCBW01000015.1, on the reverse strand, counting down.
ATTGTTTTTTTAACTAGACATTATTAAATGTAGTTGTGCTTTTAAGCACTAATATGTTTTTTGTTAAGAAATTGATTTGCAAAGTTGTAGGCTTTGTTTATGGTTGGAAAACTTTTATAAGGTACTTTGCAAAATTGTTTTTCAATATAAATATTCATTTTGTCAAAATGTGAGTAGCTTATAATGGCAAATAATTCTAGGTTAGGAACTATTTGTTTTATTTTGGGATAGTCTAAAACTTCAATTGAGTATTTATTTACTCGATTAGAGATGTAAGCAAACTTTTTATTTTTACCATAATAATTATAAATATAGCTCAAAAGTCCTTGAGCATTTTCGATTGTTAAATGTTCTCCTTCGTTAATTTCAGATATAATAACATCTTCTAAAATGTAAAATGTTCCGAGTTTAGAAATAAAGACATCTTTAACTTGATCTGCTAGTTTACTGTTGATGGTTTTCATAAATTTAATAGCGTTTACACAAATTTATGTTTCTATTGTCTATTTAAATAATTGATAGTCTGTGTGATATGAGTTTTCGATTAAACTCCAATTAGTGTCGATTAAATACAAAATAAGCTATCAAAATAAGGTTAGGGCTTATTAAGATAGCTTATAAGGTTTCTAATTTTGAACTTGGTTAGTATATCAAAGTAATCACGCTATAATTATTTTTAATTAAATTAACACTTTAGGTCTAATATAATTAAAGGCTTCATTTAGACTTTTAAATGTTTTGGACTTTGTATTACCAAAATTGTTTTGTTGAAACTGTTTAGTTTCATTTAAATTAGAATAGTCAACAATACCATAAAAGTGTAAATTTGAAAACAGATTAGTGTACTTGTAACAATCTGAATAATCAATAGTATACACATTAATATTATTAGAAATTAAAGCGAAATTTTGCTGTTTTAGTTCGTAAAACATATAAAGTTCCATCAAAATATCTTCAATTGAATCTTTAGTTATGTGTTGACCTTTATTAACTTGTAAAACAGCTACATCTTGAAGCATATATAAATCTCCTAAGCTGTAATTAATTTCTTTTAATACCAAATGGTAAAATGTTGAGTCAATAATATTCATTACTCATAATATTATAAAAATTTAATAGCGAATTAAAACGTAAATATAATAAAATTTATCAAATAGACAAAAAGCATATTTTATAGATAAAGTGTTTTGTTGTGTTTTGTTATTATAGGCTCAATTTACTGTTATTCAATAAGTATCGATGGATTTGTTGATTTTTTGTCAATTTATTATATAATTAAAATTTTAAATCATTCTATATATTGAAAGTTAATTATTGTTAGTTAAAAACTAATAATTCCGTATTTTTATACTTTAAAAATTAGATAATAATATGAGTGAAATAAAATGGCAAAAAGCCAAGGATTATGAAGATATAACCTATTCTAAAAGCAATGGTGTAGCACGTATAGCATTTAACAGACCAAATGTTAGAAATGCATTTAGACCAAAAACTACTAAAGAGCTATATGACGCATTTTATGATGCAGGTGAGGATACGTCAATTGGTGTTGTTTTATTATCAGCCGAAGGTCCATCTACTAAAGATGGTGTTTATAGTTTTTGTTCAGGAGGAGATCAAAAAGCAAGAGGTCATCAAGGTTATGTAGGAGAGGATGGTTACCACAGACTTAATATACTTGAAGTTCAGCGTTTAATACGTTTTATGCCTAAAGCAGTTATTGCAGTTGTACCTGGTTGGGCTGTTGGTGGAGGACATAGTTTACATGTCGTTTGTGATTTAACATTAGCTAGTAAAGAACACGCTATTTTTAAGCAAACAGATGCAGATGTAACTAGTTTTGATGGTGGATATGGATCTGCTTATTTAGCTAAAATGGTTGGTCAGAAAAAAGCTAGAGAAATTTTCTTTTTAGGAAGAAATTATTCTGCTCAAGAAGCTTATGAAATGGGAATGGTTAATGCTGTTATACCTCATGATGAGCTTGAAAGTACTGCTTATGAATGGGCTCAAGAGATTTTAGAAAAATCGCCAACGTCAATTAAAATGTTAAAATTTGCAATGAATTTAACAGATGATGGTATGGTTGGTCAGCAAGTTTTTGCAGGAGAAGCAACACGTTTAGCCTATATGACAGATGAAGCTAAAGAAGGTAGAGATGCGTTTCTAGAAAAACGTAAACCTAACTTTCCAAAACAATGGATACCATAGTCTATGAATAATACTAAAAAATGGTTGTCAGCAATGCGTTTGCGTACATTACCATTATCAATTTCTGGTATTATTTTAGGATCTTGTTTAGCTAAACTTAATGGTTCTTTTGATATCACAATATTTGTATTTGCAATACTAACAACTTTAAGTTTTCAGATTTTATCAAATCTTGCTAACGATTATGGTGATGGAGTTAAAGGTACAGATAATGACGATAGGATAGGACCAACTCGTGCTTTACAATCTGGAGCAATTACACAAAAACAAATGTATAATGCCATAAGGTTCAATGTAATAGTTAGTATTATTTTGACTATTATACTAATATATGTGTCTTTTGGCGCAGACAGTGTTTTATTAGGAATACTATTTTTAATAATTGCTGGTTTTTCTATCTATGCAGCTATAAAATATACTGTTGGAGACAACGCTTATGGATATAAAGGGAAAGGAGATTTTTTTGTATTCGTGTTTTTTGGTTTAATTAGTGTGATTGGTTCATATATGTTGTATGCTAAACACGTAGATGTAATAACATTGCTACCAGCCATTAGTATTGGCTTATTAAGTACAGCAGTGCTTAATTTAAATAATATGCGTGATATTGTGTCTGATAAAACCTCTAATAAAATTACATTAGCGGTTAAGTTAGGCGCTGTTAAGGCAAAACAATATCATTATGTTTTGATAATTACAGCTATTATTTTAACTGTTGTATTTGGACTTATTTATTATAAAACACCATTTAATTTAATCTATTTTATTGCTTATTTACCTTTATTTTTACATTTAAAAAAGGTAAACGCTGTTACAAATCTTAAAGATTTTGATCCAGAATTAAAAAAATTAGCATTAACCACAGTTTTGTTAAGTATTTTAATAGGTATAGGACAATTATTATAAAACCCATTTTTAAAATGAAAATCACTTTTTACGGTCATGCAAGTTTAGGAATTCAAATAGAGGATACACATCTTTTGGTAGATCCATACATAACAGTTAATCCAAAAGCCAGTCATATAGATATTAACACAATAAAAGCAGATTACATTTTACTAACACATGCACATCAAGACCATATTTTGGATGTTGAGGCTATTGCAAAACTAACAAATGCTGTGATTGTATCTAATTTTGAAATTGTTGCACATTTTCAAAATTTAGGATTTGAAGGTCATCCTATGAATTTTGGTGGAACTTGGGATTTTGATTTTGGTAGCTTAAAATATGTTAATGCTGTACATACATCTTCTTTTCCTGATGGAAGTTATGGTGGACAACCTGGTGGATTTGTTTTGGAAGGAGAACATAAAAATATTTATATAGCTGGTGATACTGCTTTGACTTTTGATATGAAATTAATACCTATGCAAACCAAATTAGATTTGGCTATTTTACCAATAGGAGACAATTTTACAATGGGAATTGATGATGCTATTCTTGCTAGCGATTTTGTAAATTGTGATAAAGTTTTAGGATATCATTTTGATACATTTGGTTACATCGAAATTGATCATGAAGTGGCTAAACGTAAGTTTTTTGATAAAAATAAAGACTTAATGCTTTTAGAAATTGGTGAAAGTATAGATTTATAAAATTTAATTATTTTAATGAAAGCAACTTACCACAAACATATTTTAAACTTCAAAACACCAAGCGGAACGTCAAGAGGCGTTTTAAAAACTAAAGAAACTTGGTTTGTTATAATTGAAAAAGATGGTAAACAAGGCATTGGAGAATGTGGAATTTTAAGAGGCTTAAGTGCAGATGATACTCCAGATTACGAAGCGCAATTACATTATACCTGTCAAAATATTAATTTAGGTTTAGAGGTTTTATATGCCAAAAACCATGAGTATCCAAGTATTCAAATTGGTCTAGAGATGGCTTTTAATAGCCTAAAAAGTCAAGATCCATTTATTTTATATCCTTCACAGTTTACTAATGGTAAAGCTTCAATAGATATAAACGGTTTGATTTGGATGGGTGACCAAGCTTTTATGACAGCTCAAATAAAAGATAAAATTGCGTCTGGCTTCAGTTGTATAAAACTTAAAATTGGTGCTATAGATTTTCAAACGGAACTTGATATTTTAAAAGGTATTAGGCAAAACTTCAGCGAAAGCGATATTGAATTACGTGTCGATGCTAATGGTGCTTTTAATCCAAATGAAGCTTTAGAAAAACTAAAGCAACTTTCAGAGTATAACTTACACTCTATAGAGCAGCCTATCAAAGCTGGTCAATTTGAAGCTATGTCTAATTTATGTCAACAAACGCCTTTACCAATAGCTTTAGATGAAGAGTTAATTGGTGTGTTTGATGATAGTAAAAAAGAAACCTTATTGCAAGCTATTAATCCACAATATATAATATTAAAACCTAGTTTTATTGGTGGTTTTAAAGGTAGTGATACTTGGATTGATTTAGCAGAACAACAAAAAATTGGTTGGTGGATTACTAGTGCTTTAGAAAGTAATGTTGGCTTAAATGCTATTGCACAATATACATTTACTAAACACAGTAAATTACCTCAAGGTTTGGGTACTGGTAGCTTATTTACAAATAATATTAATTCGCCTTTACAGGTTAAAAACGGTACATTGCAGTACAATATTAATACAAATTGGGATTTTAAATTTTAAAATATGGATTTTATAAAACAGGCATTTAAAGTTAAGCACGAATTTTGGCGCTACTTAATTGGGTCTTTAATTATTGCAATATTTGCTGTAATCGGACAAGTGCCTTTTACCATTGCAGCTATTATAAAACATGTTGCTGAAGGTGGTTCTGTTTATGCTGTGGATGAGCAGCGCTTAATGACAATATTAGAGCCAAATTTAAATTTATTTTTACTGTTGTTGTCCTTCGCTTTTGGTTTTTTAGGTTTAATAATAGTTGTTAAATATTTACATAAACAAACCATGTTGTCTGTAACTACAGCTAGATTAAAGGTAGACTGGAAGCGTGTTATGTTTGCGTTTTTGTTTTGGGGTTTAATAAGTTCTGGAATGATTATTATTGATTACTTTGCTTCGCCAGAAAATTATGTATGGAATTTCGAGCTAGAACGTTTTTTAATTTTATTGGTAATAGCTATACTTTTAATACCAATTCAAACCAGTTTAGAAGAATATATTTTCAGAGGTTATCTAATGCAAGGTTTTGGTTTATTAGCAAAAAACAGATGGTTTCCGCTATTAATGACGTCAGTTATTTTTGGAGGAATGCACGTCTTTAATCCTGAGGTTGCAAAACTAGGTTATGGTGTTATGGTCTATTATATTGGTACAGGATTGTTTTTGGGTATTTTAACTTTAATGGACGAAGGTATGGAGTTGGCTTTAGGGTTTCATGCAGCTAATAATTTATTTGGAGCTTTATTGTTAACTAGTGATTGGACTGTTTTACAAACGCACTCTGTTTTAAAAGATGTTGCAGAGCCTGGAGCAGGATTTGGAGACATTATTATACCTGTTTTTGTGGTATTTCCTATTTTGTTATTCATTTTTGCTAAGGTTTATAAATGGACTAATTGGAAGGACAAATTATTTGGGAAAATTGAAGAACCAGTAGAAAACGACTACACAATTTTAGATTAAGTTATGACACCTACCTTTAATAAAATTCATAATAGGTTTAAGCTAAACGGAAACTACTTTTCTTTTGATAGCTTAAAAGAAGTTGCTTATAGTTATATTAAGGAAGGTGAAACTTTTGAACAAGAAATTGGTGTATTTTTATTAGATTGGTTAGATGATAACGAGTTTTTATCAGTCAATACTTCAGGATCAACAGGTCAACCTAAAAGCATTACATTAAGTAAGCAAGCTATGGTTAATTCGGCTATTGCTACAGGAGATTATTTTAATTTAAAACCAGGAAACACAGCATTATTATGCTTGCCAGCAAGTTATATTGCAGGAAAAATGATGTTAGTTCGCGCTTTAATTTTAGGCTTAGAAATAGACAACGTACAGCCAACAACAACACCTAAAATTAATCAGAATAAGCATTATGGTTTTTGTGCAATGATTCCTGCGCAAGCAGAAAAATCTTTAGATCAATTAGATGCTATTAAAACGCTAATTGTTGGAGGAGCTCAAGTATCTAAAGCATTAAAACAACAATTTTCAGGATTAAAAACTCAGGTTTTTGAGACCTACGGAATGACCGAAACTATTACGCATATTGCTGTTAAGCAAATAAATAATACCACAACTAATATTTTTACTACGCTTCCAGGTATTACAATTAGCCAAAACAAAAAAGAGTGTTTAGTTATTGATGCTCCACAATTAACAGCTAATCAAATCATTACTAATGACGTTGTAAAATTGCACAGTAACACTACATTTGAATGGTTAGGTCGCATAGATAATGTTATAAATTCAGGAGGAGTAAAGCTGTTTCCAGAGCAAATAGAAGCAAAACTTCAGTCTAAAATTAAAGGTCGCTTTTTTATAACAGCTCAAAAAGATGATACTTTTGGAGAAGTCCCAGTTTTGGTACTAGAAGCAAAAGATAACCAAGTTAATCCAGACACTTTTACAGATTTATCAAACATACAAACGCCTAAAGTTATATTAGCTATTAACGCTTTCGCGGAAACTTCCTCAGGTAAAGTTAATAGGCTAAAAACAATGCAGTTGCTTAAAAAGTAAAGTTCCCTAACCCAAAATGATACTTCACTCATTATTGGTTTTAAAATCCTAAGTATGGTTATAGGTTTGTTTTAAACAAAAAACAACCATTATGAAAACAGGATTAAACTTACTAGTTGTATTATTTATGATGATGCAAGTACAAGCACAACAAAAAACAATTTCAGGAACAATAAGTGATGAAAACGGTTCACCACTTCCATCAGCCAACGTGCTTATAAAAGGTAGCACTATTGGAGTAAATTCTAATTTTGATGGGTATTATAGCTTACAAGTAAATGTTGGAGACGTACTAGTCTTTAGTTATGTTGGTTATTCAAGTCAAGATATTACTGTAGGATCATCAAATACAATCAATGTGACATTGCAACCAGACAATAGTTTGGATGAAGTAGTGGTTACAGCTTATGCAATTAGAAAGCAAAAAAAGACTTTAAGTAACAGCGTTAGTAAGATTAGTGCAGAATATTTGTCAGTGCCTCAGAGTTATTCTAATCAATTAGCAGGACGAGTGTCTGGTGTTAAAGTAGCAGATTCAAAAACCAAATCAAATAACAATTCTAATATAGTTATTAGAGGTTATACTTCTGCGTCAGGTAATAATACACCTTTATATGTGGTAGATGGTAAAATAGTTTCAAAGTCAAAAATAGACCAAATTAAATCTAAAAAAGTAGAAGAAATACAAGTTGTAAAAAAGTATGCAGGACAAGCATTATATGGTAGTCAAGGTGCTAATGGCGTAATTTTAATAAAGACTAAACGTAGTAATTATCAGTTTCCTAATATTAATAAAATTGAAAATGAATCTTACACTAAAATTCATGAAAATAAATTTAAGTTAGCCAATGCAAACCCATTGTCAACATTCTCAATAGACGTAGATAAAGCAGGCTACAGTAACATTAGACGTATGCTTAATAATGGACAAGCAATACCTTCTAACGCTGTAAAAATTGAAGAGATGGTTAATTATTTTAATTATGATTATCCACAACCTAATGACAAGCATCCTTTTTCAATTAATACTGAAGTGGTTAATACACCATGGAATAAACAAGCGCAATTGGTTAGAATTGGTTTACAAGGTAAAACTTATGAAAACAAAGAGTTACCAGCTGCTAACCTTACGTTTTTGATAGATGTGTCAGGCTCAATGAATAACCAAAACAAATTACCATTATTAAAAAATGCTTTTAAGTTATTAGTCAATCAATTAAGAGATAAAGATAAAGTTGCTATAGTTGTTTATGCAGGAGCAGCAGGAGTAGTTTTAAAGCCAACCTCAGGGAAAAACAAAGAAAAAATTATTGAGGCACTAAATAATTTAAGTGCTGGAGGATCAACAGCTGGTGGAGAAGGTATAGAGTTGGCTTATAAATTAGCACAAGAGAATTTTTCTAAAAAAGGAAATAATAGAGTGATTCTAGCAACTGATGGTGATTTTAATGTTGGCGCATCTACCAATGATGCGATGGAAAAATTGATTGTACAAAAAAGAGAATCTGGTGTGTTTTTATCTGTTTTAGGTTTTGGCTACGGAAACTATAAAGATGATAAGCTAGAAATATTAGCAGATAAAGGAAACGGTAACCATGCCTACATAGATACAATGCAGGAAGCACGACGTATTTTTGAAACAGAATTTGGTGGTACTTTGTTTACAATAGCTAAAGATGTTAAAATTCAAGTTGAATTTAACCCTAATCTTGTTCAGGCTTATCGATTAATTGGTTATGAAAACAGATTATTGGCTAACGAAGACTTTGTTAATGATGCAATTGATGCTGGAGAATTAGGTGCTGGTCATACTGTTACAGCTTTATATGAAGTGATACCTGTTGGAGTGGAAAGTCATTATATTAAAGATCAAATTGATTTAAAATATACAAATACAACTGAAGTAAATACTAATTATAAAGATGAATTATTTACTGTAAAATTTAGATATAAAAAACCAGATCAAGATACAAGTATAGAAATTGTGCATATGCAAAAAAACGAAACAAGTATTGCTAGCCCAGACATGAATTTTGCAAGTGCTGTAGCATTATTTGGTATGCAATTGCGACACTCTCAGTTTTATAATGACTCAACAATTAAAGACGTCATAGCTTTAGCTGAAAAGGGTAGAGGGAACGATCAATCTGGTTACAGAGCTGAGTTTATTAGATTGGTTAAAGCGTTTAAGTAGTAGGTTTAGTGGTTGTTTATTATTTAAACTTAAAAAGGAATGCTAAAAGCATTCCTTTTTTTTGTTTGAAATAGATATTAAAAACGTTTTTTAAAGACTATATTTTCTTTTAAGTCGTAAACACGCCAAGTACCCGATTGTTTATCTTTTTTGTATTTTCCAGATATTTTTAGAGCTCCATTAGGATAAAACTCTTGATATTTTCCATGTTTTAAGCCATCTTTAAGTTCTACAATAAATTTAGTTTTACCATTATTGTGTTTCTTTACAAATTGATTAGCTGTTAAATCTGTTGGATAAATTTCATTAATATTAAATACAGTATTTTTATCAATGGTATCGCTATTTACTTCTGGGTTTGTATTGTTTTTAGCTGTAGTTATTACATTATCATTAAAAGTGTATTTTGCTTTTACATCTTCTGGTGCTTCATAATCAATTACTATTTTGCTTTCAAAAAAGTTTTTTTCAGGTGTTAATTGTACACCAATTAAAGGAAAGCATATAAAATAATCCTTGTTAGATTTTAATTGTTTTTTTGTAGCATAATCAACAAAATTATATGCATTATTATAAACACTTGGTGTGTTTATGTAAGCAAATATACTAGAGCGTCTATCAAAATGATCACTAAAATCATCAAATGCATCAAAAGTATCAAGAGTTTGTTTGTTGGAGTAAGAGTTAATTATGCTTTTAAGTGTATTTGGCTCGTTACTAAATACTACATAATCTTCAATAATTGTAAAATAAGGTTTTTCGATTTCAGAAAATAAATTACCTAATAGTATTTTAAAAAAGCCTTTAATGGATAAAAAATTGATGTCGTATCCTTTATAATTAATAGTTTTAAACTTTACAGGAGAGCGTTTTCTTATTTGTTCTAAAATAAAATCTAGGTTTTCTTTAGCATCATCAACATCGTTTGTTTTTAAAACTAAAGCAACATCTTTAGAAGATTCTGAGACATTAGAATGTAATTGAAGTAAAGTAATCTCATCATCAATCCAACTCATAAAATGCTCTTTGAGATTTATTTTTAAAAAGTTTTCAATCTGTTCTGTACCATCTAAATAACGTTTAAATTGCTCAGGACTTTGTTTTTGAATGCTCTCAAAGTTTTTATAAAACTCTTCAAAACTGCTAAACCCAAAGCTTAAGTAAAGTGCAGTTTCTTTAGGAGCTACTTTAACTATGGTGCGTTTACCTTTTCCAGATTTTTGAAGCGCTTTCAAGTATGATGATGCTTGATCGTTAGTGTTGGTTATACCATTGGCTATTATGGTATTATCATCTAAATCAAAACTAAAACCACTAAACTCTAAACTTTTGCTTAAAGTTTCGGTGGTGTAACCCGGTTTATTTGAGAATACTTTTATGTATTCATCCAAATAGTCGTACTGAAAATACAACCTAAACATATCGTCATGTCCAACTTGTTTTTTAACTTCAATAAAATTTAAATTACGTCCTATTTCAGGTTCAGCATATTGATCTATAGAGGCTTCTACAAGCGTATGGACGTAAGACACAATCATTTGATTTTTTATAAAACTAATGTATAGTGTTTCCCTGCTTTTAGTATCATAAACTTCAGTGATTTCATGTTCATGATATTTACGTTTACTGACTTTGTAACTGCTATTTATTAAGCTGTTAAGGTTGTTTTTTACTAGGTTTAGTTTAGCTATTTTTTGTAAGTCTACGACATATAAAAAACTGTATTTTTTTGGCGCATAAACATGAGCAGAGATTAAAACCTCACGATTACCAATACGGTTAAAAACACCTTGTTTTTGTTTAAAAATTGTGTCTAGCTTGTTTAAGTTTTTTGCTAGAGTATTAAAGTAACTGTTAGTGTTTAAATGTTTCCAGATATCACTTTTACTTACAGCGTCCCAATTGTCAACAGGTTCTTGACTTTCTATTATAAAAACAGCATCTTTAGGAACTAAATATATTGACTGTATGTTATCATTATTATCAAAATAAAACACATATACTTGATACAAACCATAACATACAATTAGGGTAAGTAAAATCGAAATTATTGTACGTTTTTTCATGCTAACTATACCTGTAAAACTCCCATGTTAAACTGCTTTTCAATAGGAGCGTGGTTTGCTGCCTCAATACCCATACTTATCCAAGTTCTAGTATCTAAAGGATCAATAACTGCATCTGTCCAAATTCTAGCTGCTGCATAATATGGTGACACTTGATTGTCATATCTGGCTTTAATTTTGTTAAATAATTCGTCTTCTTTTTCTTTTGTAATGGTTTCACCTTTCTTTTTAAGTGAAGCGGTTTCAATTTGTAATAACACTTTTGCAGCACTATTACCACTCATAACTGCTAATTCAGCACTTGGCCAAGCAGCAATAAGTCTTGGATCGTATGCTTTACCACACATTGCATAATTTCCTGCGCCATAACTGTTACCTAATACAATAGTAAATTTAGGCACCACACTATTACTAACTGCGTTTACCATTTTGGCACCATCTTTTATAATTCCAGAATGCTCACTTTTGCTACCAACCATAAACCCAGTAACATCTTGAAGGAATACTAAGGGGATTTTTTTCTGGTTACAATTAGCTATAAATCTAGTCGATTTATCTGCACTGTCATTATAAATAACACCTCCAAATTGCATTTCGCCTTTTTTAGTTTTAACTAAAGTACGTTGGTTAGCTATAATTCCCACAGCCCAACCATCTATTCTGGCATATGCTGTAATTATAGATTTTCCGTAGTCTTCTTTATATTCATCAAACTCAGAGTTATCAACTAATCGTTTGATAATTTCTTTCATATCATATTGATCAGCTCTAGATCTAGGTAAAATTCCGTAGATATCCTCAGGGTTTTCTTTAGGTTTTTTTGGTTCGTTTCGGTTAAAACCAGCTTTATCATAATCGCCAATTTTATCAACGATACGTTTAATTTTGTCTAAGGCATCTTTATCGTCAGTAGCTTTGTAATCTGTTACACCACTAATTTCACAGTGTGTTGTTGCTCCTCCTAAAGTTTCGTTATCTATACTTTCTCCAATTGCAGCTTTTACAAGATAGCTTCCTGCAAGAAAAATACTTGCTGTTTTATCTACAATAATAGCTTCATCACTCATAATAGGTAAATAGGCTCCACCAGCAACACAGCTTCCCATTATTGCAGAGATTTGTGTTATTCCCATACTACTCATAACCGCATTGTTTCTAAAAATACGACCAAAATGTTCTTTGTCTGGAAAAATTTCGTCTTGCATAGGTAAGTAGACTCCAGCAGAATCTACTAAGTAGATAATTGGTAATTTATTTTCAATTGCAATTTCTTGTGCACGTAAGTTTTTCTTTCCTGTTATAGGAAACCAAGCTCCTGCCTTTACAGTAGCATCATTAGCAACAACAATACATTGTTTACCTTGTATATAACCCATTTTTACTACCACACCACCTGATGGACATCCACCATGTTCAGCATACATGTCTTCCCCTGCAAAAGCACCTATCTCAATGCTTTTCTTTTTAGAATCTAAAAGGTAGTTAACACGCTCTCTGGCAGTCATTTTACCTTTTGCATGGTGCTTTTTTATACGTTTTTCTCCACCTCCTAATTTAACTTTGGCTAATTTATTTTTAAGGTCAGAGACTAGTAATTTATTATGATCTTCGTTTTTATTGAAGTTGATATCCATAGGTTTTAATTTGTTACGAATTTACAAAAACTAAATGCCTTTTAAAACAGGTTTTTTTATTTAGGTTAATAATTTCTTAAAATAGAAGTCATTGTAAATAGTTTCCTTGGAATATATTATTATTTGTTTTATTTTTGAAATAAAATAACAATTATGACTAAAAAAATTATTGCTTTTGCAGGAAGTAACAGTAAAACTTCAATAAATAAACAACTTGCAACCTATGCTTCAAGTTTAATTAAAGACGCAGATGTAAATGTTTTAGATTTAAACGACTATAAACTTCCTATGTACGGAGTAGATTTAGAGACCGAAAATGGTTTTCCTGAAGATGCTTTAAAGTTTTACAAGCTTTTAAGTAATGCTGATGGATTAATTATCTCATTGGCCGAGCATAATGGAGCATATACTACAGCTTTCAAAAATTTAATGGATTGGTTGTCGCGTGTAGATGCTAATATGTTTCAGGCAAAACCTATGTTATTAATGAGTACTTCTCCAGGAGCAAGAGCTGGTCAGTCTGTATTTGAAATTGCTGAAGATAGATTTCCTAGGCATAATGCCAATATTGTAGCTAAGTTTAGTTTACCATCTTTTAACGATAATTTTAAAGATGAAAAAGTGATTGATCCAGAACTTAATAATCGTTTAAAGGATGAAGTTGAGACTTTAGTTAAACACCTGTAATTATATAATGGGAAACTTTGCAGAAGACATAAAGTCTAAATTTGAAAACAACAAAGTAAAGGCGTTGCTTAATGTATTATATACAGCTAATCACATTACTAGTTTGCAAAACGATTTTTTTAAACCTTTTGGTCTTTCACCACAACAATATAATATACTAAGGATTTTAAGAGGAGCTAAAAAACCTATAAAAGTTCAGACTATTAAAGAGCGTATGGTAGAACGTGCTCCAAACTTAACACGTTTAACCGATAAAATGTGTGATAAAAATTTAATCAAACGTATTGCTTATCCTGAAGATAGACGTGTGGTTTTAATTGAAATTACTGAACATGGTTTAGATTTATTAAATAAAATTCAACCAAATAATCCATTACATAATTTGTTAGATAACTTAACCGAAGATGAAGCAGGACAGTTAAGTGATTTATTAGATAAAATGAGATAATATGAAAACCGTTTTACATAAAGCCTCAGACAGAGGATTCGCTAACCATGGATGGTTACAAGCCAATCACAGTTTTAGTTTTGCTAATTTTTTTGATGCCGAAAAGATACAATTTGGAGCATTACGTGTATTGAATGATGATGTTATAGCACCAAGTATGGGTTTTAGTACACATCCTCATGATAATATGGAAATTATAACTATTCCGTTAAAAGGTACTTTAAAACACAAAGATTCCATGGGAAACCAGTGGGAAACAATTAAAGCAGGAGAAGTACAAGTGATGAGTGCTGGAAGTGGTTTATTACATTCTGAAATGAACGCTAATACAGATGAATATTTGAGTTTGTTTCAAATATGGATCATTCCAAACAAAAGAAATGTAGAACCTAGATATGATCAACAGTTTTTTAAAGCTGAAGATAGGCAAGGTCAATTACAAACCTTAGTAACCTCAATAGACACTAATGACCAAGGTTTAAAAATTCATCAAGACGCTAAGCTATCTAGGATAGATTTAAATCAAGAACAAAAATTTACTTATAACACTAAAACGCTTAAACATGGTACATATGTTATGGTTATTTCTGGAGAGGTTGAAATTAATGACAAAACTTTAAAAACAAGAGATGCTATTGGTATTTCTAATACAAAAAGTTTTAATGTAATAACAAATTTAAACAGTCAGTTACTATTTATAGAAGTACCTATGTCTTAGTATTGTGCACCCCATAAATTAAAAAAGCATCCTATTTAGGATGCTTTTTGTGTTAAATAATCGATATTTGTAATTCACATTTTACTAAAAACAGATTATGGCAATGAATAAAAATACTGTGTTAGCTTGGGCTACCACAATAATGATAATAGTAGGATTAGCATTAATAGCACTTGGTGCTTTTAGATATGATGATGTAGCAGGTTGGGGTTTTGCAGCAGTAGGCGTAGGTTTTTTTGCTATAGCATGGGTTTTTTATGCATTAAAAGGACGCGTTTAATTAATATTTAAATTAAAACATTTAAAAAATGTCAGACGATAAAAAAGTAATTTTCTCAATGTCTGGTTTGACCAAGACATTTCAAAGTGCACAAACACCTGTACTTAAAAACATTTATTTAAGCTTTTTTTATGGAGCTAAAATCGGAATCTTAGGTCTTAACGGTTCTGGTAAATCTACCTTATTAAAAATAATTGCAGGAGTAGATAAAAATTATCAAGGTGATGTAGTGTTTTCTCCTGGATATTCTGTTGGATACTTAGAGCAAGAACCACAATTAGACGATGATAAAACAGTAATGGAAGTAGTCCGTGAAGGTGCTGCAGAAACCGTTGCTATTTTAGATGAATATAATAAGATTAACGATCAATTTGGTTTAGAAGAAGTCTACAGCGATGCTGACAAGATGGAAAAACTAATGAACCGTCAAGCAGAATTACAGGATCAAATTGATGCTTCTGGTGCTTGGGAGTTAGATACCAAATTAGAAATTGCTATGGATGCATTACGTACTCCAGATGGTGATAAAAAAATTGGTGTACTTTCTGGAGGAGAAAGACGTCGTGTAGCTTTATGTAGATTACTTTTACAAGAACCAGATGTATTATTGTTAGATGAGCCAACCAACCACTTGGATGCAGAATCTGTACATTGGTTAGAGCATCATTTAGCACAATATAAAGGAACTGTAATAGCAGTGACTCACGATAGATACTTTTTGGATAATGTAGCTGGATGGATTTTAGAGTTAGATAGAGGAGAAGGTATACCTTGGAAGGGTAATTATTCTTCTTGGTTAGACCAAAAATCTAAGCGTATGGCTCAAGAAAGTAAAACAGCGTCTAAGCGTCAAAAAACATTAGAGCGAGAGCTAGAATGGGTTAAACAAGGTGCAAAAGGTCGTCAAACAAAGCAAAAAGCACGTTTGAAAAACTATGACAAATTAATGAGTCAAGACCAAAAGCAATTAGACGAAAAATTAGAAATTTATATACCTAACGGTCCACGTTTAGGTACTAATGTAATTGAAGCAGTTGGAGTAAGTAAAGCGTTTGATGACAAGTTACTGTATGAAGACTTAAACTTTAATTTGCCTCAAGCAGGTATTGTAGGTGTTATTGGACCTAATGGTGCAGGTAAGACAACAATCTTCAGAATGATCATGGGAGAAGAAACTCCTGATAAAGGTGAGTTTAAAACTGGTGAGACCGCAAAAGTATCCTACGTTGATCAAGCCCATTCTAATATTGATCCAGAAAAATCTATTTGGCAAAATTTTAGTGATGAGCAAGAGTTGGTTTTAATGGGAGGAAAAGAAGTTAATTCAAGAGCCTACTTAAGTCGTTTTAACTTTTCAGGAAGCGAACAAAACAAAAAAGTAAAGTTATTATCTGGTGGAGAGCGTAACCGTTTACATTTAGCAATGACGCTAAAAGAAGAAGGAAACGTTTTATTATTAGATGAGCCTACCAATGATTTAGATGTTAATACATTACGTGCTTTAGAAGAAGGTTTAGAAAACTTTGCTGGTTGTGCAGTAGTAATTAGTCACGACAGATGGTTTTTAGACAGAATTTGTACACACATTTTAGCATTTGAAGGCGACTCTCAAGTCTATTTCTTTGAAGGAGGATTTAGTGAGTACGAAGAAAATAAGAAGAAACGTTTGGGTGGAGACTTAATGCCAAAGCGTATTAAATATAAAAAGCTAGTAAGATAAGTTTACTATTTTATATAAATAAAAAAGCTGCAAATTGCAGGCTTTTTTATTTATATATGGTAATCAATCTGATTTATAATTTTATTGAAATCATTTTATATTCACTATTTCTCAGGATACCAATCTAATTGCACCACTTCAATATCAGGATTCGCTTCATTTACTATAGTTTTAAATTTGTCTACATCACTTAGTCCTTCAGTACCTCTGTAATGATAAGGATAGACTTGTTTAGGTTTAAAATCTAATACAGCACTTGCAGCACTGTCAACAGTCATGGTGTAAGGTAAATTCATACATACAAAAGCTTTGTCTATACTTGTAAGTTGTCTCATTTCTGGTATGTCTTCAGTATCACCAGAGATGTAAATACGTTCTTTATTAATCGTTAATATATAACCATTACCACGACCTTTAGAGTGAAATTTTAAAGCTTCTTCACGTAAATTATACATAGGTATAGCTTGTATGGTAACGTTATTAATCATGGTTACATCATCATTAGCTAAAACGCTGTAATTTGGTTTAAAATCATCTGTAAATTTATCAACAACAGCTTGAGGCGCAACAATCATCGCATTGCTTAAATCTAAAGCTTTTAAAGTTTCTAGATTTAAATGGTCACCATGTATATCTGTAATTAATACTAAAGTTGGTGATTTTTGTCCTTCAAAAGCAGCTTTTCCACCTGTTGGATCCACATAAATTATTTCTTTACCATAGTTTAAAACCATAGTAGCATGGCTTATTGGTGTGATTTTTAAAGTATTTTCAACTGGTTTTTCAATTTTAGTTTCTGTTAATTCAGCAACATTAGTTTTTGTTTCTTTTTTACAACTAATTAATATTAAGGTTATTGTAATTAAGGTTAGCGTGATTTTTTTCATTTTAAAAGTTTTGTTTTAAAGGTACTTACTTTTTTTTCTTTTAAATAATTTGTAACAATTTTATAACAAATAATACTGATAATATGAGCAACAAATATTTTCACAACTAATATTTTTTAACGAAATTGCTTTCAATAAATTTATCCAACCTTAAAAACTAAAATATATATGTCTGATGATTTTGATTTATTAGAAACAAACTCTAATGAAAAAACCGAAAAAGTAGATGTCAATTGGGGAAAAGCAATTGATACCATGAAATCTAAACTAGCACAAGAGGACGATCCAGAAAGTCGTCAAAAAATCTTGAATGCGACATTAGATGACGTTGTCGGAATGGCAGAAAAAGATCGTACTACACTTTTAGATGCTATTAAAGATTTAACAGATTACCAAGACGAGGTTGGTATTCTTTTTGAACGTTTTTCATCTTTAAACGAGACTGAACAAAAAGTCATTGACGATGCTCAAAAAGCATTAGAACGTTCTAAAATAGAATTAGAAGATGCACAAAACAAACCAGACACTTGGTGGAATAATCTTTGGGGTCGCAAAAGCAAAATTAAAGCTGCTGAAAAAGCTGTAGAAACTGCCGAAAAAGTAAGAGCAGGAGCAGACAACAAAGCAAAAGCTATGTTTCAAGAGCGTATAGAAAGTGCAGATATCCAAACCTTATTAAGTGAGCTGTCATACAAATCTCAAGCAGCAGTAACACGTCTTAAAAACCGTGAGGTAGAAATCAAAGAAGTAGAAGATAAGCTACAAGTAGCAATAGTAGAAGCCTCTAAAAACCATACCAAAGCCTTAGAGAAAAAAGCAGAGACAGAAACTAAACTAGAAACACAATATGCTTTACTAAAGCAAGCACGTCAAGCCTTAGAAGAAGTTGCAGACAAACAATCTACAGAATACTCTGAAGCATTATCAAAAGTTACAAAACTAGAGCAAGAAGTAGAAGAGTTAGAAGGACTTAAAAATGCTTACACAACACTAGCAGCATCAAAAGATAGCTTTGTGCACAAGCATAATTTAACAATCAAAGTATTAACATCATTACGTAGTAATTTACAAACACATCGTGCAAAATTAAAGTCAGATACAGAAGAGCGTCTTAAATATTACGACGGTTATGTAGTGGCATTAAAAGCACGTACAGATCAAGAGTTTGCTGCTATTTTAGAGCATTTAGGAGTTAAAACAGATGAACATATTGGAGAGACCTTAGCATCAATGCATACCGCAAGTGCAAAAGCACGTCAAGAGATGATGGACAACATTCCAGTACACGAAAAAGTTATGCAAGGTGTATACCGTAGTTATGCAGAAGCGTTACAGGAAATCAGGGCTAAAGATGTAGATATCCAAAAGAACTTTGCAGACCGTTACGGTATTGACATGAAAGAGATTTTTGAAGAATATTACAGCTCTGACAATTCACCTTCAGGAGACGATGCACCAGCAGGAGCTCCAAAACCAGAAGCATCAAACGACGATTTGTTATCTTAAAATTATTATAGCGTTTCCTACTTTAGCTTTTAACTAGCTAAAGTAGGTCAGGCTTTACGTTATATCTTTTGCAAAAAAAAAGCAAAAGGATGCCACTACAATCCTTAACGCGCTTACTCAAAGACTTACTCAGACTATTTAAACCCTAGTTTTAGTCAATAATTACAATTATTATCAAAAAATAAAATGAGTATAAACCACATTGTCACACCATTAGATTCTGCAATACTAGACAGTAAAGAGCAATATGTTTTTTATCATAAAAAAGTAGATTTTGCACTAAAAGAATTAATAGTTGGCGTACAACAAAACGGGTTATGCACACCACAAGAGGTTGTGTTTTTTAAGCAATATTGTGATCTGTTATTATATTCTATAGAAGCCATGCGTGTCAAGTACATGTATGATGAAGAAGATAACATGAAGGTGGATGTTACTGACTCAGGTTTTCCTAATTATCTAGAATTTAGATACCTTTTTAACGACTTGTCATTACGAGATAATTATTTAAACAAACTTAAAGACGTATCAGAACTCCAAGACGAGTTTTTAGATCAATTACTTCGTAAAAAACAACCTGTAAAACGCGATAAATTATACCAAGCAGCATCAATAGTTTATTATACTTCAGTAGAGCAGCAATATATTTTTAACCGTTTTGTACAAGGAAAAATAATAAAAGCACCAGAAAATAGCGAAGCCAAATTTATGACTAGCTGGAGTTTTTATGACGTCTCATTAAACAGACCATTTATCTGCTTTATGTATTTTGATTATGATGGAAATGATCCACTTAAAGAAAAAGATGACATCTATGAGACACTAAAAGCAGTAGCAGATCGTAAAATGAATATGGATACCATGGCTTATGGTATTGATAAACGCCTAAAAAATGTATATCCAAAATATTTTAAGCGTATAGATGTAGGTGCTTTTCATAATGTATTTGCCAAAGATGATAATGATTTAACACATACCATACTAGACGCTATTAGTAAAAAAGAAATTCCGTTAGAAGCTTATGCTTTATCCTTAAAAATACACGAAGTATATACAGGAGGTGAATTTAAAGAAGGTGGATATTTTAAAAAACAAATTCTTCAAAATTGGAGTACACCAATCAAAGAAGGTTACGTGTTTGCACCACATCGTATTATTCAATTATTATACAACAAAAACCCAGAAATTATGAATAAGTTGGCAAAACCACCTTTTCAAGTTTCAGATTTAAAAATCAAATAAATAGACTAAACAGTTTAAGTTTTTAGTATTAAAATTATTAACTGTTAACAGAAAACCCAAAACATGGAACACAATTCAACTTTCCCTATAAAAAAATCAGAATTAGACGTTTTACGTGACGAAGCTTCATCATATTTAAAAAGTATAAGTTGGGAGCAAGGTGGACGTGCTAAAAACAAAGATAAAGAAGCAAAAGACGAGTCTATTTTATTGTACTTATCTAAAGCCAATAATGGGTCTTCAACGTCAATAACTTCGGTTTCTAAAACCATTTTAGCATTAAAAAAACGATTATTACCAGATTCGGTAGCCATACCAATTCTTTTAAATCAAACATTATATGCTGTTCAAGAAGGTTTAACCTTAGGGATTTGGATTAAAGATAGTTATTATGATGCCTCAGGTTTATCTAGTTTAAGCGAGCGTAAATCAGCGTTAGATACTGATGGTAAACGTGAATATGAAAGTAAAATGCAAACCGCAAGTGCTTTTATGTTATTTGCTACAGCGTATAAAATTTTACATTTATTAAAACCTCATGCTTCAGACGATTTAAGTGTAATGAAGCAAAAATTTGCAGGTATACCAGAATTGTCATTACTGTCACCATTAAAAGCTACATCTTGTGCGTTGTTTTATTATGATAAATATTTAGCACATCCTGATATTGTTAAGTCAGATAAAGATGTTGCTGATTTTACAGTAGTGTTTTTTGAAGCTTTAATAGACGAGATTAACTTACGTAAAAGTAGCCTAGATTTTACAGAAACAATTGTTGATAGAACTTATAAATTAGAAAATAGCGATTTTGCTATTTCTGGTTGGGAAAACACATTTCAAGGCACAGCAAAAAGTATTGAATTTAATAAAATTAAATTTGAACAAATTGTTGGTAACAGAGATGCAAAACACTTTTCTAGACGTTTAACAGAGCGTATGTTAAGCTATGATTTTGAAGCAAAGAAAAATCCTTTTCAAGAGCTTGGTGGATTTATGCCAGTTTTTATGGGTTACGGTATTCCTGGTACAGGAAAAAGTATGTTAATTGCTGCAATAGCAACACGTTTAAAAGAGCATTGTGATAATTTAGATATACCGTTTTTATTTCACCCAATGCCTGACACTTTAATTAGTACTTTTCAAGGTGGATCTGCTGAGAAAATGGTAGATTGGATGAAACCAATGCAAGATCCTACAAAATTAATTTTTGCACCTATTGATGATGCTGAAAACAATCTACAAGAGCGTACAGCTCAAGGTGTGTCTGCAGGTGTAAAGGAAGTTATTGGTGTATTTTTAAGATATACAGAAGGTGCTTATGCGGTAAATTACGGTAATAGCTCGATTGGTTTATTTACTAACCTTCCAGAAATGTTAGATAAAGCAGTTATTTCTCGTGTTCAAGGTCGTTTTAAAATTGATGGAGCAAGAACAGAGCATGATTTTTTAGACCAAGATCATTTATGGTGGAGTAAGTTAGATAAGACTATGCCAGACTTTGTTAATATGCAAGGTCCTGCAGATTATAAATATTTACAAGATCAAGGTTTAGCAACTAATATGGGAGAAATCTTAAAAGTATCTGAAAAACCTACTGAACTTCGTGTGTTAGAAGCGTATGACAAAGCCGAAAAACAACATAAAGCTACAGATCATTTATTTTACGCAACCTTATATAAAGAGATTCAAAAAATATTTCCGTTTTTCTCTTCTCGTGATGTTCGTAACATACAAAGTGCAGTATCATTACGATTAACAGATTTTGATTTAGAACAAAGCTGGTTTGATAATCCAGAAACATATTTCAAAAAAGATTACCAAACTAAATTTAACATGTTACAAGAGTTAATGAAGTCTAACATGAAAGGATTAAACTTTTCTGAAATTAGAAGACAAGAAGTAGTGCGTTATTTAGATAATGTTGCCACCATTGCAGATACTGATTTTAAACGTAAAGTAGATGCTAGAATAAACCAATTAAATATTGAGACTAAAGCTAGAGAGCAGTTTGGTGCATAGTTTTAAGTTTTAATACATTAAAGTCAAGTTTTATATATGAATAACAACCGAATTAAAAATCTTAAAACCAATTTACTTTCTGACCATTGGTATACTTTAAACAAGTTAACTTATGATTATTTACAAAGTAATGGTCAATGGGCAGAGGTTGTTAGAGAATGTTATGATAAAGGTGATGGAGCTGTTATTTTATTGTATAATAAAACAAAAAAAACAGTAGTGTTAACCAAACAGTTTCGTATTCCCACTTTTGTTAACGGTAATGAAGATGGTTTTTTAATAGAAGCTTGTGCTGGACTTTTGGATAATGATTTACCTGAGGATTGTATTAAAAAAGAAGTAAAAGAAGAAACAGGTTATAAAATTGAACACGTAGAAAAAGTAATGGAAGCGTATTCTGCACCTGGAGCTGTAACAGAAATTTTACATTATTTTATTGCAGAATACACAGATGATATGAAAATTAATGAAGGAGGTGGTGCAGTCAATGAAACTGAAGATATCGAGGTTTTAGAAATGTCTTTTGAATCTGCAGTAAATATGATAAATACAGGCGAAATTAAAGATATAAAAACCATTTGTTTATTGCAGTATGCACAGATAAATAACATATTTATTAATAGCTAGTATAAAACTTATGAGTAATAAAACAACTGGTAGTAAATTATCACAATTTGGATTACAAGATTATTTGTCAATTGGTTATTTGTTTTTGTTAATTTTAGGTGTTGTATATGAGACTATTTATTATAAGTTTTTAGGGATTAATATTTTAGAATATTCGTCCGTTTTAGATGTGTTAATTAGTCCCATAGCTGTAATGACAGGAAATTTAATCTTAGGATTAGCAGTCATATTTAGCATAATTATGGCTTATGTCATGGTTAAAATTACACCTAAATATTATAAATGGTTAAGCAAAAAGACTAAATATCAATCAGGAAAAAATAAAATTAAGTTAGAAAAAGCACAAGCTAAAATAAACGCTAAAGACGCTGTTATAACCATGATTGCTTTTTATGTCTTTTCAGTTTTTATAGGTTTAGGTATAGGTAGTGGTTATAAAACCAACAAACGAGTAGAAACTAACGATTATAATATAAGTCATAAATTAACCTTTGATAATGGTTTAACTCAAGATATTAAAATGCTAGGTAAAAATAGTTTGTATGTATTTTATGTTCTTAAAGATGATAAAGAAGTAATTATAGCACCTATTGAAGGTAATATAAAAATGATTAAAAAATTGAAGAAAGAAAATAATTAGGTGTAATGCAAAAACTTAAACTAGCAAATCTTTACAGAAGCGAACTTATCCCTATTAGTGGTAAACTGGTAGACCGTTATAATCAATGTCTTCAAAAGTTAGGATTCTCACCAACCAAACTAACAAAGTTTTCAATTGATGGTATTGGTTATAGCCCAGAAATAGCTGAAGAAAAAGGGTCAACAATGTATTTAAATAATGGAGAGGCTAATCCACACGCTATAATTATTTCACCATTACAAAAAGGTAAACCTGTGTACTCACCATTTCATAGTTTTGACAGAGAAATGATTAAACAAGTGTTTCAAGTACATGGTCAAAAAATAAATGATATAACCAGGGATTCAGCTATATGTATTGATTTTGACCAAGATATTGATGCGTTTTACGAGCCTCTTGATGTTTTAAAATATAACAAGGTTTATATTAAATTTCATTTAGTTAATAACCTAGATAAAATACAAAAAGAACAACAACAGTTAATAGATACTTTTAGACATGGTAATAATTTTATTGATGAAGAATTACATGCTAAAATTTTAGCTTCGGCTAAAAAATATGGTGATTTACGTGGTCGTGACTTAAGCCTACATAGTCTTCAATATCAAACAGACTCATTTTACACCAAAGCATTTGGAGGTGTTTATATGTTAAGAGATTTTATAACACCAATTGCAGTTTTTGAAGATAAAAAATGGTACAAAGAAGCCATAAAAGATACCATACAAGACGTAACTATATTTCATATTCAACAACCCGAATTAATGGATAAGTTACGCGATCATGTTATTATTGAGCATGATTTGGAAGAAGCCCTAAATACAGACCGTTATCAGCGCATTAAAAAAATGGAATTTGCAATGGCTTTAAAAGATACACAGCATCCATTACGTGACATTTTAAGTGATCCTGTGTTATTTAAAAGTTATTTAAATAAACTGGATATTACAACGCGTAAACGTGTTATGGGTGTCGAATTGTATTTGGACAAACTAGAAGTAAGTAACCAATATAAAATAGCAGACGTGGTAGATGCTAATTTATTTAACGCATTGCATATTCCGCATAGTTCTTTAACAGCAAGGCATCAAGATCTAATTTGGAAGCTTTTAATAAATGTATCACCTAGAGATGTATTGTTTTTATATTGGTATGATAAAGAAGAGTTTTATAGACAATATAATACATGGGATGACTCATTTAAAGACTGGGTGATTGAAACTATTAGTAACAATATTTAAAAATTATAGACTAATTTAGTAGAGGCTATATAAATAGCTATTATTACTAATCAAAAATAAAACTATGGGTTTAGAAATTATTATATTTTTTGGAGCAATCCTTTTTGGGATTTTCTTGTATTGGACAGAGTCTAAAAGTAATAAGTTATATCGTACTTTTAATAAAATTTTTAATAGCAAAGCATTACAAATGAAATCTACTGATACGAAAGGTTTTATTTATAAACAAGATATTTTGCCAAGAGTTTTAACCGTAGCTGTTTTATTTTTAGTTGTAGCTTTAATCATTCAGTTTTTAACACCAATAGCTATTTTTGGTAGTTATTATGGTATTTCTTCTTTAGCATCAGCTATTTTTGGTACCTTAATTGGTACGTATGTTGCTAATTTTGTTATTAAATCTGGAGAAGTTTTAGAAGAACAAACAGATAGTCTTGAAGACGTTGTTAAAGATGGCTTAAATAAAGGAAAAGAATTTTTAGAAGACCTTAAAACTCAAGATGCAAAAGTTGTACAGGAAGCTAAAAAAGAAATTAAAGAGACACCAAAAGCACCAGAAAAAAGCGCAAGAGAGCGTTTAAAAGACAAAGGATTAATGTAATTTGATTATTAATCAAAACCATCACGATCTAAATGCAAGTTTTCAGCTTAAAGCTGAAAATACTTTAACTAATAAATTATTCGGTTGTAATTATAAATTGTCAACCTAAATATAAAATATATGATTAAAAATTATTGGAATCAAGGCGGAAAACAAAAAACAATAGTTATCATTTTAGGGCTAATTGTATTTGGTTTGTTATTCTTTTTAAGGGATGATTATCAGCCATTATTACTATTTTTCCGTAAGTATATTTTTGTAATTCTAATAAGTGCAATTGTTCTGTTTTTTGGATTGCGTAAATTTCGTAACTCTGCTTCAACAGGAACTAGATTAGGTGTTTTAGGATTACTTTTAGCCTTTTTTGGTTTGTTATATGCTGCTGGTTGGCATTTTCAGTTGTATGATTACATGCGTACATACAATGTATTTAATGACTTAAATAAAATTGAAGTTGATGAGTTACCATTAACGCAAAACGAACGTATCCAACCTTTACGTAACATTTTTTCTATGGCTAATGAAAGTGTAGGAGAAACCAAAGATGTATCGTTACCACATTTAGTACGTATTGATGATCAAAATAAATGGACTATGGCTATTCAACCAACCGAAAAATACGTTTGGCAAGGGATAAGCGATAATACAGAAGAAGTTTTTTCGGTATCAAGTACAACACCTTTTCCTAGATTTTCTAACGAAAACCGAATATCAGCAACATTCTCTATTGGTGAATCATTAAAATTTAGCCGAAACACATACAATGCAGTTGTGCAACGTTTTAATCCTTGGATGTTATTTAATTACGAGCCAAGTGATACTTTTTACATGAAAAACGATTCTGGTCAATGGGTTGAAGTTGTAAGTTTAATTAAATGGAAAGGTTTTTTCTTTCCTTATCCAACTTTTGGTGGTGTTATGGTAATAGATAATGGTGCACACGATTTTAACGATTATATAGAGCGTGTAACTATCGGTAAAGGGACTTTTATAGCGCCTGACCAAATGAAAAATCATCCTTATTTGACGCGTCAAAATACTTTGTCAGAAAAAGTATCTCGTTTGCAAGCCGAATCTTTAAAGTTTTTAGGTGGTTTTAGCGATCCATTACCTTGGAATATGGAAACAGCAGTAAAAATTCCAAACCTTCCTGATGATCAAAACCAGCAACCATTTGTTACAGATTTTGATTTTTCAGATTCAAAGTCAGATGCCTATAGTGGTCTATACCATTGGTTTGGTTTAGAACCAGTAGGAGAGGAGCGTACCAGTTTAACGTTTAGTGTTTTTGTACCTGCAGATGGAACAAATAGGCTATATTATTATGATCATGCATCAAAAAAACAAGGGTATGCAGGTGTATCTGCAATGCCTTTAAAAGTTATTGAATCTAGAAAAGAATACGATTGGTCAGTAAATAAACCAGTAGAATTTAGACCATATATAAAAAATATTGCAGGTCGCAAACGCATGTTTTTTCTAGGTACAATTTCATCTATAAAAGAAGAAGGTTCACAATTTGATGGAAGTGCTACGCCTGATTTAGCTTTAATAGATAGCGAATACAGAGATGTAGTTTGGATTGATGCTAAACACCCAAGTCAATGGGAAAAATCTGTTTACGAGCAATTAAACGAAGCTTGGAGATCTAGTGAAGGTATAGAAGAGTTTTATTTTGACGAAGACAAAGCAACCGAAGCTATTGTTAAAGATTTAAACGATCAATATATGGTTATTGATAGTACAACAACATTGCCTAATGCTACTAAAACCGAATCTTTAGAAGCATTACAACGTAAATATGATTCTATTTTAAAAGAAAAAGAAGCTAGTAAAATTGAAAGTCTAAAACGTAAAATAGACTCGTTAGAAGGTCTTTAATTTAAACGTTTAAATCGTATTCCATTTTAATGTCTGCACGTTGGTAAGGCGAGTCCGCTTCAAGCACAACCTCTTCAAAACCAAATTTGCGATATAAATAAATAGCGTTTTCTAGTTTTGTACTAGAATATAATAGTAACTTTTTAAAGTTTTGCTGTTTTGCAAAAGCAATACAATGGGTTAGTAGTTGTTGACCTATTTTAAATCCTCTATAGTCAGGAGCAACACTCATTTTTGTAAGTTCAAAACCAGGCTCATTTTTTAAAGGCATAAAAGCATAAGTTCCAATAATGTTATGGTTTAATAAACCAAAAAATATAAAACCACCTTTATCAATAATATATTTTTGAGGTTGACTTAATACAGCTCTATCATAATCCTCAATTATAAAATAACGCTCTAACCATTCTATGTTTAAATCGTAAAATTGTTGAGATAATTTTGGGTCAAAAGGAATGATTTTAATTGTGCTATCAATCATTTTTAATTTAAAATTTTAATAGAAAAAAACAATAATGCTATTGAAATAACAGAAATAAAAAAGGTCAAATTAAATATAGATTTATCAGCTACATTTTTTCTTACCAAATCCACAATCATCCACAACGGAATACCAATGCATATTATTAACAATGGTATTGCCATAACTTGAGACAAGCTGTTAAACCAGTTAATAGTAACTTGATTTATATGTAAAAACAAAGGCGTTATAATTAGTACAAATACAATAACCGTAAGTACTAATCTTAAATATTCTAATTGTAATTTAGTCATTTTTTTTGTCGTTTGAGCGTATAAAGTCCGTAATTAAATAGCTAATTAATTTACCTATTTGCGGTCCATTTTTCTTTTTGCCTATAGCTTCGCAAATATGGAAATAATTGGCGTTACTATGTGAAGCAAAATGATGTAAAAATTGTCTTGTTTTTTCAACCGAAAAACCACTTGGTGTTTGTGCACTACTACTAATATTTAAAATGGCATCACAATCAATTTCTATCCCAAAATTAGTTTTTCCAACGTGTTTTGTAGCTTGTTTAAGCGCTTTTTTAAATTTTAACTCTTGTCGTACAGCAATAGCTTCGTAGGTATTATAATCTAAATGTTTATTGTTATTAAATTGACTAAATATAGATGCTGACGTATAGTTTTCGTGTAACCCAAAAGCATAATATCGTTTTAAAAAACCTTCAGCGTAAGCGTAACTAAAGCCATTACCACTGTGTCTGCCTTCTAAAGCTCTAAAATCTGTATGTGCATCAAGATTAAT
This sequence comes from Olleya sp. ITB9, assembly GCF_001315805.1. Classification (NCBI taxonomy): domain Bacteria; kingdom Pseudomonadati; phylum Bacteroidota; class Flavobacteriia; order Flavobacteriales; family Flavobacteriaceae; genus Olleya; species Olleya sp. ITB9. The sequence goes on along the minus strand of NZ_BCBW01000015.1, from coordinate 68,627 downwards.
ACTATTTATTGGTCGCTTTAAAGCCAAGCTAGTCCCTTTAATCATTCCATAAGCGTTATTGTGTCCTCCACCAATAGCTATTGGTATTTTACCAGCATTAACAATGGTCGAGACCAAATCAACCACATGTTTATCTATTTGAGCTACTAATTTTCTAGCTCTAATGATTTGCTTTGGATTGTCTTGTTTTAATTTGGTAACTTCTTTTTGTTCTTCCGTAAAATCTAAATGTCCTAAAACTAATACTTTACTAGCCTCATTAAAAACATTGTTTTGTGTGTTTAACAAAATTTTAATTACATGCTTCCAGGTATTGCAAGCTCCTGATTTTCCGTGGTTTGCAAAAACGCCAACATCCTCAGGTAATCCAAATAAAACATACTTAACGTCTAAACTTTTAAGTGTGTCGTATATATTGGAAACACTAGTTAATTTAATGGTTTGTTGACCAAATTTAGTTTCGCCAGAACGCGCATTAATTAAGTGGTCTGAAAAGGAATTATTAAATAAAATTAACTTATTCATTTACTTTTTATGTAGATTTGAAAAAATAAAATTACGTTTTTATTATTACAACAATAATAAGATTTTAAAATTAATGTTTAACTCATAAATTAAAAGATTATGGCAAATAACACAGCAAGTACAGGTTTAAAAGTAGCCTTAGGAATCGCTTTAGCATTATTTATTGGTACAGGAATTTACACTTCTACTTTGTACAAAGAAAAAAAACAAAATGAGCAGCAGTTAACACAAGAAAAAAACGATGTGTTAACAGACTTGAACACTATGGCAGCAAAATATGACGTTGCTTTAAGTGAAACTCAAGTAACAAACCAAAATTTAGTTGAAGCTAGAGATCGTATTCAAGATTTAATAGATTCTTTAAAAGTTTCTGAAACTAACGTAAGAAATTTAGGTCGTTATTACAATAAATATAATGCACTTAAAACTGAAATGGATGCGCTTTTAACTGAAAATGATAGATTGAAAGTTGAAAACATGCAGTTAGCTACAACATTAGATAGTACTAATGTTAGATATGAAGAAAGCAGAATGTTTAATGACTCTTTACTTATTCAAAATACTGCTTTAGCTGATGTTGTTGAAAAGGCTGCAGTACTTAATGCTGTTAACTTAAAAGGTTTTGGAGTTATACAACGTAATAATGGTAAGTTAATACCTACTGAAAGAGCGAAACGTAGTGATAAAATTAGAGTATGTTTTACTGTTACTAAAAACAGATTAGTACTGTCTGGTGATAAAGAGTTTTACGTTCAAGTTATTGATCCTAGTAGTAATATTTTAGGAGCTGATGAACAAGTTAAATTTGGAGAACAAGTACTAAATTATAGTCTTATTAGTAAGTTTAATTATGAAAACGGAAACCTAGATATTTGTGAGTTTATAGATGCTAAAGAAGATGAAAAATTTGAGTCAGGACTTTATCAAATCAATGTTTTTAATGCAAATGAATTAATATCAAGTACAGAATTTTCCCTTAAATAGTTACTTGCTTAACATTAATTAACAAATCCATTAAAACCTGAAAGTGTTAAGCTTTCAGGTTTTTTTATACTCTATAGATTACTTTAGAAGACAATTATAATTTCTATTTCCATCTAAATAGCTTAAATAATAGTCCCATTAATAATAACTTGATCTATATGGTTATCCCCAAAGGCATAAGGTAAATAGTGATATCCTGAAATAGGTTTAGTTATAATTATGTTTGCTTTTTTGCCTTTAGTAATACTTCCGTATTGCTTAGATATTCCCATTGCATAAGCACCATTTAATGTTGCTGCGTTTATAGCTTCTTCAGGTGTTAATTTCATTTTAATACAAGCAGTACTTACAACAAAATTCATATTTCCAGAAGGCGTAGAGCCAGGATTATAATCTGTAGCTAAAGCTAGAGGTAAACCAGCGTCAATAAGTTGTCTTCCTGGTGTATATGGAATACTTAAAAAATAGGAACAAGAAGGTAAAGCTACTGGCATTGTATTGCTATCTTTTAAAACTTTTATGTCTTCAGTGTTTAATTCTTCTAAATGATCTACACTAATAGCTCCATATTTTACAGCTAATGCAACACCACCAAAAGCGTTAAATTGATTAACATGTATTTTAGGAATTAAATTATATTTTAAACCAGCTTCTAATATTTGTGCAGTATCGTTTAAATCAAAATACCCTTTTTCGCAAAAGACATCAATATATTGTGCTAAGTTTTCTTTTGCTATTTGTGGTAGCATATCATTAATAATTTGATCTAAATAACCTTGTTTATTTGTTTTAAATTCAAGAGGTAATGCATGAGCACCTAAAAACGTAGCTTTTACTTTTACAGGAAAATCTTTTTTTATTCTCTTAATTACTCGTAACATTTTAAGTTCTGCATCTGGTGTTAAGCCATAACCAGATTTAATCTCAATAGCTCCTGTGCCTAAATGCATTACGTCTTTAACACGTTGTATAGATTGGTTATATAAATCATCTTCAGTTGTGTTTTGAAGGGTTTTGGCACTATTGACAATACCACCACCACGATTTGCAATATCTTCATAACTTAAACCGTTAATACGATCTACAAATTCTTGAGATCTATCTCCAGCATAAACTATATGAGTATGGGAGTCACACCATGTTGGTAATACCACTTTATTTGTAGCATCAATCGTTTTATCGGCCTTTACATTGCTTACGTCTATCATAGATCCAAAATCCACAATTGTATCATCTTCAATTAATAAGTAGGCGTTAGTTATGGATGGTAATTCTTTCATTTGACTTCCAGAAACTTTTAAAGTATTTTCGTCTCTAACTTGTAGTAATTCCTTGATGTTTTTTATTAAAATTGTCATGTAAAGTGTTTCGGTTTTATTTTTAAATATAGATAAATAACATAGTATTGAACGATTTTAGTTAGTTTACTTATTGTTGCTCTTTATTTGCGATACATCGAAAAGATAAATCTTAAATAAATAAAAGGTATACATTTATCTGTGTGTAAATTAAAATTATGGTAGCAGAAAAGCAAACATCTTATGAAGATATATATGCTTATATGTGTTCTTTTTATAAAATGTCTATCCAATCGTTTGATTTGATCTTTAATTGTTCAGTCTTTAAAGCATTACCTGCTGGCACTATATTAGATGATTCTGGAGATATACCTGACAAAATTTATTTAATAGTTAAAGGGGTTATGCGTTCTTATGTTAGATTAGAAAGTGGTAAGGAGGTAACAAAGTCTTTATTTACACCAATGACAATAATTGCGTCTTTTGAGGCATTATTAAATAAGATACCTTCTGAAAGCACTTATGAATGTCTGACTGATAGCGAAATCTACGTATTGGATTTTACTAAATTTAAAGAATTATATAAGTCTAATACTGAAATATTGGGTTTTTATGCTAAATTTTTAGAAGCTTTAGTCTGTGAGAAAGATAAAAAGTATATTGAAGTATTAACAATGAATGCTACTGAACGTTATTTAAATCTAAGAAAAATAATTCCTAATATCGATAACTTAATTCCTCAGTATCAAATCGCTAAATTTTTGAGTATTACTCCTGTTCAATTAAGTAGAGTAAGAGGTAAACTTTAGTTTTATTAACATATGTTAATGTGTGTTATTTAGAATTGTTATAAATTTGAGTGGTTATTTATCCATCCCTATTATTTTTTTATTTAATAACTAACTAAACTAAAAAACCGATAAAGCTTACTTATCGGTTTTTTAAATTTATAAAAGGTTATAAGTGCTTACTTTAAGCTTCCTACCATCTCTTCAGGTTTTACCCATTCGTCATATTCTTCAGCAGTTACATAACCTAAATTAACAGCTTCAACTTTTAGAGTTGTTCCGTTTTTATGAGCAGTATTAGCTATTTCTGCTGCTTTATAGTATCCTATTTTAGTATTTAATGCTGTAACTAGCATTAATGAGTTGTTTAAAAGTTCTTTAATTACTTCGTGATTTGGTTCTATACCTGCAGCACAATTAACATCAAAACTTACACAAGCATCACCAATTAACTGCGCAGATTGTAAGATGTTTGCAGCCATCATTGGTTTAAAGACGTTAAGCTCGTAATGTCCTTGTGTACCACCAACGCTTATAGCAACATCGTTACCCATAACCTGAGCACAAACCATTGTTAATGCTTCACATTGTGTAGGGTTAACTTTTCCTGGCATAATTGAACTTCCTGGCTCATTAGCAGGAATGATGATTTCTCCAATACCTGATCTTGGTCCAGAAGCCATCATACGTATATCATTAGCAATTTTGTTTAAAGAGACAGCTAATTGTTTTAAAGCACCATGACTTTCAACAATAGCATCGTGTGCAGCTAAAGCTTCAAATTTATTAGGAGCTGTAATAAATGGTTGTCCTGTAAATTCAGCTATATATTCTGCAACACGTTTAGAATATCCTTTTGGAGTATTTAGACCTGTACCAACAGCAGTTCCACCTAAAGCTATTTCGCTTAAATGTGGTAGAGTGTTTTCTAAGGCTTTAAGTCCATGCTCTAACTGAGAAACATATCCAGAAAACTCTTGTCCTAAAGTTAATGGTGTAGCATCCATTAAATGTGTACGACCAATTTTTACTACATTTTTAAAAGTTTCAGATTTTTTCTTTAAAGTATCACGTAATTGCTTAACACCAGGAATAGTGTTTTTTACAATTTTTGTGTAAGCAGCAATGTGCATTCCTGTTGGAAAAGTATCGTTTGATGATTGTGATTTATTTACATCATCATTAGGTTGTATTGTTTTATCACCTTCACCAATAGTTTTTCCAGCTAATTGGTGTGCTCTGTTAGCAATAACCTCATTTACATTCATGTTAGACTGAGTTCCTGAACCTGTTTGCCAGATTACTAACGGAAACTGATCATCATGTTCTCCATTTAAGATTTCATCACAAACTGTTGCAATTAAATCTCTTTTTTCAATAGGTAAAACTCCAAGTTCACAGTTGGTATAAGCAGCAGCTTTTTTTAGGTAAGCAAATCCGTAAACCACTTCAAGTGGCATTGATGCAACGTTTCCTATTTTAAAATTATTTCTAGAACGTTCCGTTTGTGCTCCCCAAAGCTTGTCAGCAGGCACTTTAACTTCGCCCATGGTGTCTTTTTCTATTCTATATTCCATCTTGATAATTGATTAAATTATGATTGTAAAATTACAAAATTTTGTGGTTTTAAATTAACACATTTCTACAATAAAAATTAAAAATTAAAGAATATTATTAGTTATTAGTTTCTGCTCAAAAAAAGCTCATTAATTATCGTTAATTCATTTTTAAAAAGATTAAGATATAATAAAAATCAGTTATCTTTATACTCTAAAATGAAGCTATTTTTACAATACTAATGTTTGTATCAAATTCTGTTAAAAATATAAAATATTACCTTATAGCATTAGTGATTTTAATTATTGGTGCTGTATTGTTGAATAGATTATTAAGTGAAAACAATCAACTAGAACAACAAAAAATTGAAGCTGAATTAAAAAAAGCTCATACAGAGGCTATTAATAATGCTAAATCCGGAATACAGGTGTATGCTACTTTAGTCTCTTCAATAAAAAGTTACACTAAAAATTCAGAAACGTTTCCTTCTGAAAAAAATCTTCAAATATATTTAAAAGATTTATTAGGAAACGTAAAGTTTGATGATTCCATACTAGTGAATTATATTGACAAAGACCACGTATTTAAATACGTTGTTACTCCTAATCAAATAGATCCTCAAAAACTAAAAGGAACATCTGGAAAATCTTTTTTATCTCCTGAAAGAACGATTGAGCTAGAGCAACACATGTTGGATGATAAGATTAGATTGTTTACTCCAATTAATTTGCGTGAAGGTTGGACAGGTTTCCCATTTAACTTTTCAGCTAGAAATAATAAAAATGAAATATTAGGTTATTTTTCTCCAGTAATTAATGTCAAGTATCTATTAGATTTTTTTTACACTCATAATCAAGAAAAAATATTTCTTCATAAATTTATAATTAAAGATAGTTTTGATCTTACACGAGAAGGTTATTATAACGACACTAAAATTTATTCTGAACTTAAAGATGAAGAATATTATAAAAACTATAACATAAATGATTCAGATTATATTTATTCTTCAATCGATTTATTTGGTCTAGAACTTAAAGTCGGGAGTGCCTTTAAAATAAAACCACAAACTAGTATTAAAAATAATTGCTTAGCTTTTGGTTGGTATGCCATATTATCTATTTTAGTACTATTATCTTTGAGTCAATATTTGAAAAATAGACGTTTAAATCAAACTTTAAAGGAGGTTAACAATTTGGTTGTTCAAAAAAATGATGAATTAGAAATTAATTTAAGCAAAATTCAAACCTTAATTAAAGAGATACATCATCGTATAAAAAATAACATGCAAATGGTTGCAGGTATCTTATTAATGCAAGAAAATGAATATGAAGATGAAAACATTAAACAAGCATTAAAAGACAGTCAAAATAGAATACGCTCTATGTCTTTGGTACATGAAAAACTATATGGAAATGTAACTTTAAAAGATGTGAAAACCAAAGAATACGTTGAGCAATTATTAGAATATGTTGAAGATACCGTAAAAAATAAATCAATGCATTTACTTAAAGAAATAAATATTGATGATGGTTTGTTTTTTGATGCTGAAACAGCGTCAGACCTTGGTTTAATTTTAAACGAACTAGTAACAAACTCGTTTAAATACAGCTTTAAAGATAATGTAAAAAATAAATTAAGTATTACAATTATTGATAATAGACCTAATTTTAAATTAATCTATAAAGATTATGGAGAAGGCTTATCTGATGATTTTAATTATAAAACCTCAGACTCATTAGGGATGGAATTAATTAATATTTTAACTGAACAATTACAAGGTAAGTTAGAATATAAAAAGTTACCTGAAAGCACTTTTATAATTAATTTTAAACCTCATGAAAAAAGTTTTCATAGTTAATAGTTATAAAGTTTATTAATAATACCATTAATAAATTTTTACTTTATATTGTATTAAAAATAAGATTACTTTATATTTGCAATAATAATAAACACGAAACTAAACACAGTATGTTCGAATTTGACCAATATTTAGGCTTTTTAGCATTTTTAACTATCTTAACCATAGGATTTTGGTTAATGATATTTTTAATAACATTTGTAGTTCCTTATTGGATTGGAGGAAGTTTAATTGAACGTTTAAACGAGATTAAAGAAGAAAAAAAGGCTAAGCGCAATGCTTAATTTTTAAAATATAAATAGTTTTATTTAGTTTAGACTCAATAAAATTCAATTTTAAAAAAAAGGAAATCAATTTTGATTTCCTTTTTTTTTATCATCTATATTTAAAATAACAGGACTTTGGATATAAAAAAAGCTGCTAGAATTTCTAGCAGCTTTTTATTATGGTATTAATATATTATCCCTCAAATTCATCACCACCACCATCACCATAGTTTCCACGTTGAGTACGCTTCTTTTTCTGGTTAAATCTGTATGTAAATGAAAGATTAAAACTACGTTCTCTCCATTGAAATTCGCTGTCGCTAATATAAGTTGGAGTAGTAGTGGTTTGTTGTCTTTTACGGCTATTAAATAAGTCACTAACATTAAATGCTAATGAAGCTCTTTCGTTAAATAAGTCTTTACTAAATGCCATAGATGTTGTGAAAATACCTTCATTATCGTTTTGAGCATCTTGACTTGAACCTCTGTAAAATAAATTTGTTTGCCAATCTATACTAGCAGGTAAAGTAAATTTATTACTTAATCTAGCAAACCAACTTGTGTTTTTATTATCAAGTGACAATCCGTTAGGAGTAGTACCTTCTACTTCAGACTGGAAAAAATTAAAGTTAGTATTTATTCTCCATTTTCTTGATGGGTTATAAGTTAAAGTAAATTCGGCACCAACTCTGTCTTCAGTTGCTAAATTAATAGGAGAACGTTGTATAACGTTAACCTCTTGTCCAGAAATTGTAACGACTTCACCTGTGTCAAAACTTATAAAATTAAAACCATCTGTTGCATGCGAGTAGTAAGTAGAGGCGTTAAATGTAAACTTACCAAAACGTCTTAAATATCCTAAATCGAATTGTCCAGAGTAACTTGGATCTAATTCAGGATTACCTCTAAATACGCTTGTTAAGCTTGAAAAAGAAGGAAAAGGATTGATAAAACGAGAGCGTGGTCTACGTAAACGTCTAGCATAACCTAATGTTACATTTTCTCTGTCACTAATTTCATAACTTAAATTTACTGTTGGGAATAATCCAGTGTAATTACGTTTACTAAAATCTCCACTTGTTGGTTGATCAATAGTTAATCTTGTATTTTCTAACCTTAAACCTAAAAGGTATGAAAAGTTACCAATTTTACTACCAAATTGAGAATATACAGCAATTAAATCCTCACCGTAGTTAAATAAATTAGATTGTGTATTGTCAAGCTCTAAAGTGCCTTCATCATTTACAGATTGCACAATAAAATCTGTAGATTGAGTGTTAAAATTACCTCTAAATCCGGCTTCAAATTGAGAGTTTTCTCCAATTGGAAGTACGTAGTCTGTCTGTAGTAAGATACGTTCTTGTTCTTCAAAACTAGAAATATCATTAGATATTACGTTATCTGAAAGAATGATTGAATTTTCATTTTCATTATTTTCTTCATATTGAAAATCAAAAGTCAAAGTATGACCACTATCATTAAAATTCTTATTGAAGTTTAATGAATATTGTATGGTTTTATCATCTTCTAGTTCAGGATCTATACGAACATTTGTAGAAGTGTTTCCTAAGGCGTCTGTTTGTAAAGTTGTGTTAGTTGTGTTTCTTTCGTTATCACTATCTCTGTATAAGAAAGATGTCGTTAAAGAAGCAGAATCATTAACATACCATTCTACACCAAAATTAGTGTTTAAACCTTTTCTAATACGCTCATAATCTCTAGTTTCTTCAGTATAAGTATCTGGATCATCAGAGATTAAATTTCCGTCGTCATCAAATTCTGTATTTAAATATTGCGTGTAAGCGTATGAATTACCTGGTGATTCTCTGTAACTATAACCAGTAGTATTAAAAATATTAATATTTCCTGTTCTATAGTTTATGTTTCCTGATATTCCTGCAGCAGGATTGTAACCTACGTTTGTGGTTATGGCTCCATTTAAACCTTGTAATTTACTTCTTTTTAGTATAATGTTTAATATACCAGCTGTACCTTCTGATTCATACCTAGCAGATGGAGAAGTAATAACTTCAACTCTTTCAATAGATTCTGCAGGTAATTGTCTTAAGGCATCTGTAGAACTTAAACCAACCAAACCAGATGGTTTTCCATTAATTAATATGCGTACGTTATCATTACCACGTAAAGCCACAGTACCTTCAACATCAACTGAAACCGATGGGACATTATCTAATACATCACTTACAGTTCCACCACGTACAGTTAAATCTTTACCAACGTTGTATATTTTTTTATCTAATCTTATCTCAACAGTAGTTTTTTCAGCAACAATTTCTATTTCGTCTAATGTTTCAGCATCAATTGCTAAATATTGAGTTGGTAATGTTTGATTAGAGTTTATAGATTTATTATTTAATACTTCGGTTTTAAAGCCAATGTATTCAAAACTTACAGTATAATTACCTGTTTTTACTTCAACTGAATAATTACCGTTAGCATCTGTAATTCCTCCTGATACATCATTAGGTGATGAAATACTTTTGAATACTACTGTTGCATATTCTAGAGGTGCGTTTGTGTCTTTTTCAAGAATCTTTCCTTTAATAGTTACTGATTTTTGATTTGCATTTTGCGCAAAAGAAAAATTAGCGCATAGTAGCAGTAAGCAAAAGGAAATAATATTTTTAGTCATAGATTTTGGTTTGTCAATATGACTACAAAAGTACTTTAAGGTTTAAGCGTGTTTGGTTAAAGCTTTGTTAAATAAAAAAGCACAAATCATAAAGTGGAGTTCTGTTTTGGTTTGATATTAAAAATGCGTTTAGCAGGTTTGCCAACGACTGCTTTTCCTCCGTTTATTACAATTGGACGTTCTATAATGTCTTGATATTCAATCATTATGTCAATCAAGCTGTCGTCGTTAAATTGTTGACCTTCATCTACAAGAGGTTTAAAGTTTTCAATCCATACTTTATTGTCTTTTCTGATTAGCTCATCTGGTTTAACATTTAATAGATTTATAATTTTAATTAGTTTTGGTTTATCTAGAGGTCTATCTTGGTATTTTATGACTTCATGATCATGTTTTGAGGTTTCTAAAATTTCAAGGCAAGCGTTTGAGTCTGACGACTCAGGGTTGTGATATATTATTATCATTAGTTTAGTGAGGGAGTTTGATTGTGCTGAAATAATCGTTAATAAACTATAATATTGTTTTTATCAGTTCTGTAGGTCTACCAATAACAGCTAAATTTTTATTGGTAACAATAGGTCTTTCAATTAGTTTAGGATGGGCTTGTAAAGCCTCAATAATTTGATTGTCTGTTAGGGTTTTGTTTTTGTAGTTGTCTTTCCAAATGGCTTCGTTTTTTCTAACTAGTTCAATTGGCTTAATATTAAGAGCAGTAATTATCTCTCTAATTTCTTTTATAGATAATGGATTGTCAAGATACTTGATGATTTCAAACTCTTGGTTTGTGTCTTCTAATAACTGTAAACCTTGTCTAGATTTACTGCATCTTGGATTGTGGTAAATTTTTATCATTGCTTAAAGGTTTTCAGTATCAATATCTTGTTGTCCCATCATCATAAGATAGGCTTTCAAAAAGGGTTCTATATTTCCATCTAAAACAGCGTCTACATTACCTGTTTCATGGCTACTTCTAACATCTTTTATTAGCTTGTATGGATGTAAGACATAGTTTCTTATTTGGCTTCCCCATTCAATCTTCATTTTACTAGCTTCAATATCTTCACGTTGAGCTAATTGCTTTTGAAGTTCGATTTCATACAACTGTGATTTTAACATCTGCATTGCTCTAGACCTATTGTCATGTTGAGACCTAGTTTCTGAACACGAAATTTGTATTCCAGAGGGTTTGTGTGTAAGTTGTACTTTAGTTTCAACTTTATTTACATTTTGTCCACCTGCACCACTGGATCTAGCGGTTGTAATTTCGATATCAGCTGGATTAATATCAATTTCTATGGTATCATCCACTAATGGGTAAACGTAAACCGAAGCAAAACTAGTATGTCGTTTTGCATTACTATCAAATGGAGAAATACGTACTAATCTGTGTACACCATTTTCGCCTTTTAACCAACCAAAAGCAAAATCGCCTTCAATTTCTAAAGTTACAGTTTTAATGCCAGCAACATCACCTTCTTGAAAGTTTAACTCTTTAACTTTAAAGCTATTTTTTTCGGCATACATTAAATACATACGCATTAACATATTTGCCCAATCACAACTCTCTGTTCCTCCAGCTCCTGCTGTAATTTGTAAAACAGCACTTAAGCTGTCACCTTCTTCAGATAACATGTTTTTAAACTCTAAATCTTCAATTAAAGTTAATGCTTTATTGTAGCGTTCTTCAACATCAGTTAAAGTTGCTTCGTTTTCTTTGTAAAACTCGTAAATAACTTCTAAATCTTCAATGTATGATTTAGAATCTTCGTAATCGTTTATCCATTTTTTTTCTCTCTTAAGGATTTCATGACTAGTTCTGCAGCAGCAGAGTCATTCCAAAAGTTAGGATCAAACGTTTGCTCTTCTTCATTTTGAATCGCAACTAGCTTATTGTCAATGTCAAAGATATTGCCTTAACGATTTAAGGCGTGTATTAAGGTTTTTGATGTGTTCTGAAGTTATCATAATTTTAACTTTGAGTGGATAACAAAAATAGAATTATTACTAAGATTTAAAAATATTTAACCACAATTTTAATAATTTTATCAAGATTAAAACAAAAGATATGATTATTGATTTAAGAAGTGATACCGTTACAAAACCTAGTTTAGAAATGATGGAAGCCATGATGACAGCTAAGGTTGGTGATGATGTGTATAAAGAGGACGAAACTATTAATGCTCTAGAAGAAAAAGTAGCCCAACAGTTTGGCAAGTCACACGCTATGTTTTTTCCTAGTGGTACGATGGCTAATCAAACTGCTTTAAAACTACATACTAATCCTGGAGATCAAGTTATATGTGACCAGTATGCTCATATATATAATTATGAAGGTGGAGGTGCCTCATTTAATAGTGGTATTTCTTGTAAATTATTAGATGGTCATAGAGGGATGTTTACTGCTAGTCAAGTTGAAGAAGCTATTAATCCTCCTGAATTTTACCATAGTCCTTTAACAACTTTAGTTGAAATTGAAAATACTACTAATAAAGGAGGAGGAGCGTGTTGGGATTTTAATGAAATTTTAAAAATTAAAGACCTTTGTAAAACTCATAATTTAGGATTTCATTTAGATGGAGCAAGATTATGGAATGCTTTAGTTGCTAAAAATGAAACTACAGCACAATATGGAGCTGCTTTTGATACCATATCTGTTTGTCTTAGTAAAGGATTGGGTTGTCCAATTGGATCTGTACTTGTTGGTGATGAAGCAATCATGAAAAATGCTATAAGAATTAGAAAGATCTTAGGAGGAGGAATGCGTCAAGGTGGATTTTTGGCAGCAGCAGGATTATATGCACTAGAACATAATATTGAAAGGTTAGAAGAGGACCATATAAAAGCCAAACAATTAGGTGATGTTTTACTTAAATCTTCCTTTGTAAAAAAGGTAGAACCTGTAGAAACTAATATTGTAATTTTTCAACTTAATGAAAAATATTCAGAAAATGATTTTTTAGAGGTGCTTTCTGACAAGAATATTAAAATCATTAGTATGGGAAATGGGAAATTAAGATTAGTAACCCATCTTAATTATTCTGATAATCAGCACGATAAAGTGGTTAATGTGCTGAAAAAGTTGTAATTTAGACACAGTGTTTGTTAAAATTAAAAACACTGTTCGCTTTTTTACATGTAGTTAAGCTGAATTTTAACACTGTTGGTCGAAATTTTAACTTAGCATTATGAATAAAAGTGACTATTTGTTTGATAAGTATTTTTTTTGAATGAAATTAGAGAACAGTCGTTATTAGTTTCGACTAAATATGTTTAATAAATAACCATTTAAATTAACAACAATGAAAAAAGTATTACTAACAATTTTATCTTTTGTAGTCTGCTCAGCAGTTTTTGCACAAGATTTACCAACAAATCCTGAACCAGGGAAATGTTATGTACGTTGTGTAACTCCTGATGTATGGGTTAACCAAGACATTACAGTACAAGTAGCACCAGCTTATAAAAAGTTAAGCGTTGTGCCTGCGCAGTACAGAACAGAAAACGAAGAAGTTGTAACTCAATCAGCTGGACAAGAATTATCAGTAGTTCCTGCTAAATATGAAACACAAACTTTTGAAGTTGTTACTCAGGAAGCTTCTCAGAAGTTAGAAAAAGTACCTGGATCTACAGATACTACAACTGAAGAAATGATTATTCAACCATCTTATCAAGAGCTTTCGGTAGTTCCTGCTAAGTATGCTACAGAAAACTTTGAGGTTGTTTCTTCTGAAGGAGGTCAAACTTTATCAGTAGTTCCTGCTAAATTAGGAACAGAAAATTTTGAAGTTGTTGTAAAAGAAGCTGGGCAACGTTTAGAAGTTATTCCTGCAAAATATGAAAACAGAACAGAAACAGTATTGGTTGAAGCTGCTTACACTAAGCTACAGTCTATACCTGCTAAATATGAAACAAGAACAGAAACAGTTGTTGTAAAAGAAGCATCTCAACGTTTAGAAGTGGTTCCTGCAAAATGGACTACAGAAAATGTAACAGTATTAGTACAACCTGAGTCTTCAAGATTAGAAATTGTTCCAGCTAAATATGGTACAGAAACTTTTGAGGTTGTTGTTAAAGAAGCATCTCAACGTTTAGAAGTTATTCCTGCAAAATGGGGTAATGAAACTTTATCATATAAGAAACAAGAGTTTGGTTCTACTTTATCTGTAGTTCCTGCTAAATTTACTTCAGGTTATGAGGTAATAGAAGTTAAGCCTGCAACAGCGAAATGGGGAATGAGTGATACTCCAGCAGCAGACTGTGCATCAAGTGATCCTAACGATTGTAGATACTGGTGTTACAAAAATATTCCTGCTCAAAACATTACAATTAATACAACAGAATTAGCTTCTGATGCTCAAGTAATGACAAAGCCAGGATGTGATCAAGCACCTAACAGTTCTTCTGACTGTGGAATGGGTACATATACAAGACGTGTGGTTTTAACTCCAGCTACAACAAGAGTTATTGATATTCCTGCTGTAACTAAAACAGTTAAAAAAACAGTAATGGTTACACCTCCAACAACAAGAACAATTCCAATCCCTGCTGTAAACAAAACAGTTAAGAAAACGGTATTAGTATCTCCTGCTACAACAAGAGTTATTGATATTCCTGCTGTAACTGAGCAAGTAACTAGAAGAGTAATGGTAACTCCTCCAACAACAAGAACAATTGAAGTTCCTGCTGTAACTAAAGAGGTAACTAGAACTGTAATGGTAACACCTCCAACAACAAGAGTAATTGATATTCCTGCTGTAACAAAAACAATGAAACGTACTATAGTAATTGATGCTGCTACAACAAGAGTGACTGAAATTCCTGCTGTAACTAAAACAATGAAGCGTACTGTAATGGCAACACCTCCTACAACAAGAGCGGTTGATATTCCTTCAAAGTCTACTACATTAAGAAAAACTATCATTACTCCTGAAACTACAAGAGTAGTAACTATACCATCTACATCTACAACAATGAAACGTACTGTAATGGCTACACCTCCAACGACAAGAGTTATTGAAGTACCTCAAAAAACAGCTACTTTAAAGCGTACTGTTTTAGCTAACGATGCTAGAGTAGAAGAGAAAACGGTACCTGCTGTTAATAAAACAGTTACTAAAGAAGTATTACAGAAAAAAGGAGGTTTAACAACTTGGAAAGAAGTGGACTGTAAAATCGTTGAATATAACGACTTAAACATAAACTGGAATTTAGGTTCTGCATCATTAACTGCAGCTGCTAAAGCTGAAATCGATGCTAAATTATTACCTGTATTAGCTGATGGTGTATCAGTAGAGATTGCTTCTCACACAGATTCAAGAGGTTCTAAATCATCTAACAGATCTTTATCAGAAAGAAGAGCTCAAGCGGTAACTAACTACTTAATCTCTAAAGGAATCAATTCTTCAAGAATTGTATCTAATGGATATGGAGAGTCTAGATTAGCAAACAGATGTTCTGATGGTGTTTCTTGTACAGAAAGAGAGCACTTAGCAAACAGACGTACTCAATTTAGAGTTATCAATGCTAACTAATTAGTATATTTACATAAAATAAAAAAGGAAGCCAATTGGCTTCCTTTTTTTATACTTCAACATTAAATTATTTAAACATATCCATTCCTGGTATATTTGGCATACCTTCTTTAGTAACAGCAGCTAATTCAGTTTCATTAATCTCTGTTGCTTTGGCAATAGCCTTGTTTAGTGTTAATATTAAGTAATCTTCAAGTTGTTCTTTATCTTCTAATAAATCATCACTAATAGTAATAGATTTAATTTCTCTATTAGCAGTTAAGGTGACTTGTAATAAATTATCACTACTGTTTTGATCTACTAAAACAGTATTTAATCTCTTTTTTGTTTCCTCTACTTTTTGTTGGGTCTCTTTTAGTTTTCCCATCATACCCATTAAGTCTCCAAACATTTTATTTAATTTTAAGGTTTAAGCTACAAATTTATTAAATTGATAGTTTAAAATTCAAAAAAATTAAATATGAAAAAACAGTTTATGCTAATTATTATAAGTTTTACATTTGTGTTTTCCTGTAAAAACGATATTATAATGACTAAAACTAATGTAAATCCACCTATAGCTAAAAAGGTTGAAAAGCAATTGCAAATTCATAATGACACCAGAATTGATAATTATTATTGGTTAAATCAAAGAGAAGATCAAGAGGTTTTAGATTATTTAAATGCTGAAAACAATTACACTGAGTCAATTTTAAAACATACAGAGGGTTTTCAAAAATCATTATTTGATGAGATGAAAGCCAGAATTAAAGAAGATGACCAAAGCGTGCCCTATAAACAAAATGGGTATTGGTACATCACTAGATATGAGGAAGGTAAAGATTATCCAATTTATACCAGAAAAAAAGAAAGTCTTGCAGCAGATGAAGAAATTTTATTTGATTGTAATCTTATGGCTAAAGGACATAGCTATTTTAAACTAGGTGGTTTAACTATTAGTACAGACAATACTTTAGCAGCCTTTGCAGTAGACACTGTTAGTAGAAGGCAATATACTATCAAAATTAAAAATTTAGTTACAGGGGAAATTTATGATGATGTTATTGTAAATACAACAGGTGGAATGACTTGGGCTAATGACAATAAAACATTATTTTACAGTAAAAAAGATGAAGTTACTTTACGTTCTGATAAAATTTTCAAGCATAAATTAGGTACTGATGCATCAACAGACCAATTAGTTTTTCATGAAAAAGATGAAACTTACAATACTTATGTTTACAAAACTAAATCTAAAAAGTATATAATTATAGGAAGTTCAAGTACTTTGGCTACAGAATATCAAATACTTGAAGCAGATCAACCTGACAATGAATTTAAAGTTTTTAATTCTCGTGAAAAAGATTTAGAATATTCAATAGCTCATTTTGATGATAGCTTTTATATTATCACAAACAAAGATGGAGCAACTAACTTTAAGCTTCAAAAAACAAACGAAAGTAATACATCAAGTGATAATTGGACAGACGTATTACCACACAGAGAAGATGTTTTATTAGAAGATATCGAAATCTTTAAAGATTATTTAGTCGTAAACGAAAGACAAAATGGTTTAAACCAATTAAGAATTATTAGTTGGAATGGAGCAGAGGATTATTATTTAGATTTTGAAAGTGAAACTTATACAGCTCAATTAGGAAATAATCCTGACTTTGAAAGCGAAACTTTGAGGTATGGATTCAATTCGTTAACCAATCCAAGTTCTGTAATAGACTACAATTTTAAAACAAAAGAAAAAACAGTTAAAAAAGAACAAACCGTTTTAGACCCTAATTTTAATAAAGACAACTATCAATCTAAGCGTATTTGGGCAACAGCTAGAGATGGTGAGAAAATACCAATGTCTATTGTTTATAAAAAAGGAATGACACTTAATGGTCAAAACCCAGTTTTACAATATGCTTATGGATCTTATGGATCTACAATAGACCCTTATTTTTCATCTATTAGGCTAAGTTTACTGGATCGAGGTTTTATCTATGTCATTTCGCACATTAGAGGTAGTGAGTATTTAGGAAGACCTTGGTATGAAAACGGAAAACTGTTAACTAAAAAAAATACATTCACAGATTTTATTGATTGTTCAAAGTTTTTAATAGACAATAACTACACGTCACAAAAGCATTTATACGCAATGGGAGGAAGTGCAGGAGGATTATTAATGGGAGCAATTATTAATATGAATCCAGAACTTTATAATGGAGTAGTAGCTGCAGTACCTTTTGTAGATGTTGTAACCACAATGTTAGACGATTCAATACCATTAACAACTGGAGAATATGACGAATGGGGAAATCCAAATGATAAAACCTATTATGATTACATGAAATCTTATTCACCCTATGACAATGTTGCACAAAAGGAGTATCCAAATTTGTTAGTTACTACAGGATTACACGATTCTCAAGTTCAATATTGGGAACCAGCAAAATGGGTTGCTAAATTAAGAGAGTTAAAAACTGACTCAAATTTATTATTATTAAAAACAGACATGGAAGCAGGTCATGGTGGTGCTTCTGGTCGTTTTGAGGCCTTAAAAGAGGTCGCTTTAGAATACGCTTTTCTATTTGATTTGGAAGGAATAAATAAATAGTCAAAAAAAATCATTACTTTTGCATGGTTTGATTTTAAAAATCAAAAAAAATAAGTAGCTTTTAAATAGCATTTATGGAACAAAAAAAACAAGTTTTTGATAACGTATTAGATTTAATTGGTAATACGCCAATGATAAAACTAAAAAAAATGACATCAGGTTTTAAAGGTAATTACCTAGCAAAGGTAGAGGCTTTTAATCCAGGTCACTCTTCAAAAGATAGAATTGCACTTTATATTATAGAGCAAGCAGAAAAACAAGGTATCATCAAACCAGGTGACACTATAATTGAAACTACTTCTGGTAATACAGGATTTAGTATTGCAATGGTTAGTGTAATTAAAGGTTACGATTGTATTTTGGCTGTTAGTTCAAAGTCATCTGCAGATAAAATTGACATGTTAAAAAACATGGGAGCAAAAGTTTATGTTTGTCCTGCAAATGTAAGTGCTGATGATCCTAGAAGTTATTATCAAGTTGCAAAACGTTTGCATGACGAGATTAAAGGGTCTGTTTACATAAACCAATATTTTAATCAGTTAAATATAGATGCACATTACCAATCTACAGGTCCTGAAATATGGAATCAAACAGATGGTGAAATAACACACCTTGTTGCTTGTAGTGGTACAGGAGGAACAATTTCTGGTACAGCAAAATATTTAAAGGAGCAAAATCCAAATATTAAAGTTATTGGTGTCGATGCTTATGGATCGGTATTAAAAAAATATCATGAAACAAGAGAGTTTGATGATAAAGAAATATACCCTTATCGTATTGAAGGATTAGGTAAAAACTTAATCCCAACAGCAACAGATTTTGATAGTATTGATGAATTTGTTAAAGTTACAGACGAAGAAAGTGCACATACCGCTAGAGAAATAGCTCAAACAGAAGGATTGTTTGTAGGTTATACTTCTGGAGCAGCAATGCAAGCACTTAAACAACTAAATGAATCAAATGAATTTAAGGATACAGATAACGTAGTTGTTATTTTTCCTGATCATGGTTCAAGATATATGAGTAAAGTATACAGTGACAAGTGGATGACTGAACAAGGTTTCTTTGACAGTAAAAATGAAGCTGCAGCACAAAGTATTCAATATATAAAGTAAACGTTACAAAACATAGAAAAAAGTTAATCTTATATTTATAGTAAGATTGACTTTTTTTATTAGAAATCCATAGGTTATTTGTTATGCATGAATAATAAAATTCCCTAATTTTGTAACATCTAACTAAAATTTAATAGCTTAAGCTAATTATACCTAACTATGATAGCTTAAAAATCGCATTTTACATGAAAGATTTATTTGAAAAAATATACAAGGACAAAGGACCATTGGGTAAATGGGCTGCTCAAGCAGAAGGTTACTTTGTATTCCCAAAATTAGAAGGAGAAATTTCTAACCGTATGAAATTTCAAGGTAAGGAAGTTATCACATGGAGTATCAACGATTATTTAGGGTTAGCAAATCACCCAGAAGTACGTAAGGTAGATGCAGAAGCAGCTGCTGCTTATGGATCAGCATATCCAATGGGAGCACGTATGATGTCTGGTCACACAGAACTACACGAACAATTACAGAATGAGTTAGCAGAATTTGTTGATAAAGAAGCAGCTTATTTATTAAACTTTGGTTACCAAGGGATGGTGTCTACTGTAGATGCATTAGTTGGTAAAGATGATATAATTGTTTACGATGTTGATGCACATGCATGTATAATTGATGGTGTTAGATTACATCACGGAAAACGTTTTACTTACAAGCACAATGATATTGAAAGTTTAGAAAAAAACTTAGAGCGTGCTACTAAAATGGCTGAAACTACTGGAGGCGGAATCTTAGTGATTTCTGAAGGTGTTTTTGGAATGCGTGGTGAACAAGGTCGTTTAAAAGAAATTGTTGCTTTAAAACAAAAATATAACTTTAGATTATTTGTTGATGATGCTCATGGTTTTGGTACTTTAGGTAAAACAGGAGCAGGAGCAGGACAAGAGCAAGGTGTGCAAGATGATATTGATGTATATTTTGCAACATTTGCTAAATCTTTAGCTAGTACAGGAGCTTTTATTGCTGCTGATCAAGAAATTATTGATTATTTAAAATATAACTTACGTTCTCAAATGTTTGCTAAATCATTGCAAATGCAATTGGTTGTTGGAGCATTAAAGCGTTTAGATATGTTACGTACAATGCCTGAGTTAAAACAAAACTTATGGAAAATTGTAGATGCATTACAATCAGGTCTTAAAGATCGTGGATTTGATATTGGTACAACTCAGAGTTGTGTAACACCAGTTTACTTAAATGGAAGTATTCCAGAAGCTATGGCTTTAGTTAGAGATTTAAGAGAAAACTATGGTATTTTCTGTTCAATAGTTGTGTATCCAGTAATTCCTAAAGGATTAATATTATTAAGAATGATTCCTACTGCAACACATACATTACAGGATGTGTCAGAAACGTTAGATGCTTTTGAAGCGATTAGAGAGCGTTTAGTTAATGGTACTTATAAGCGTATGTCTGCTGCTTTAATTAAAGCAATGGGTGAATAATTATTACGTTTTTTTACATATAAAAAAATCCGATTCAGTTTTGAATCGGATTTTTTAGTTTAGATAATTTTTTTTCTAAAATTATAATTGTTTTTTAAATGTACAACGTCTCATATATATTTCTGGACTAAAGTGTTTCCATATTTTTTTAATAGCTTCATTGTCTTCTAACTCTGGTGTGCGATAACACATTTTTATACCTCTTTCAGTAAATGTGTTATAATATTCATTAAATATTACTGCATGTACACCTTTATTTTGGTAATCAGGATGTACACCTATTAGGTAAAACATGACATCTTTACTTTCCTTTTTAGCTTTTAATAATTTTAAAAAACCTAAAGGAAAAAGTTTTCCATTTATTTGTTGTAAAGCTTCTGCAAAACCAGGCATAACTACTGCAAATGCAATTAATTTATCATCACTATCTACAACAAATTTTATGTATTCTGGATTTATAAAACTAATAAACTTCTTTTTAAAATATTCTTTTTGAATATCTGTGATAGCTACAAAAGAGGATAGTGAGGCATAAGTTTCGTTAAATAAATCAAACATCTTATCTGCATAAGGCATGACTTCTGATGTCTTTTTTAAATCTAAAGCTCTCAGTTTGTAACGTCGTTTTATTAATTCTTGTGCTTTATAAAAAAATTCAGGTTTAACATTTTCAAAAGGGAATCTGCTTTCTATATATTTTTTTTCAACAGTAAAGCCATGGGCTTCGTAGTGTTTGACATAATAACTATGATTGTACCATGTTACCATGTTACTTAAGTTGTTATAACCTTCGGTCATTACTCCAACTTTATCTAAGTTAGAAAAGCCAACAGGACCTTCACTATATACTAAATCATGTTTTTTACCAATGGTATAAACTTCATTTAAAAGCGCTTTACTAACTTCTAAATCGTCAATAAAATCAAACCAGCCAAAACGCATTTTTTTTAAGTCTTGATCTTTGACTTCTAGCCAATTTATAATTGCAGCAATACGTCCTACAACTTTGTTAGCTTTATAGGCTAAAAATAATGTAGCTTCGGCATCATTAAATATTGGGTTTTTCTCTTTATCAAATGTGGCTAATTCTTGACTAATAATAGGAGGTACCCAATATTTAGAATCCTTATATATTTGAAAAGGGAATTTAACAAACGTTTTATAGTCTGCTTTTGTTTCTACTTTTTTAATTGTAATCATATGGTAAAAAAGGCCTAGTTAGTTTTCGTCATCAAAATCAATCTCCTTAGTTTCTTTTTTACGTTTTCCAGAATCTGAAGGAGTGTCAGAATCATCACCTTTTTTCTTGTTTTTCTTATTACGGTTGGCTTTACGCTCGTATTCTTCTAAAACATTTGTACCATTATCTATGTCAGTATCTGGATCTTTATGAAAGTCTAAACGATAAGAAGCTCCAAAGTTAAAGCTAAATACAGAAGGTGTGTCTTTAGTATTAAATGTAACTGCAGTATCTAACTGAAAATCTTTATTCCATAAATACGCTCCACCAAATCTAAAAAGGTTATCAGCATAGTAGTCACTTTTAATACCTTCGGTCTCACCAAAAAGTACCCATTGTTGGTTGATGGCTTTTGTTAGTGTTAAGATGTATTGAAAATCCGAATAATCTGAACCTATTCTATCTTTAGCAAAATTCATTACTAAAACCCAACCACTATTAAAATTGTGTTGTGTTGCAATCATCACTTTTGGTGAAAATCCACCTTCGTAATTTGGTCGTGTCAAAGGATTGGTATATGGCACGTATGAGTTGTTTTTTGCATCATAGTTGGCTCCAACATAAATAGAAACAGCCGGAATCAAGCTACTCCATCTAAATTTGCGGTTAGCATGATAACTAAAAATATTTGGTTTTTCTTCACCTAGTTTTTTATAAGGATCATACACTAAGTATTTAGCACCAAGTGTCAAATATCTAAAATTTGCGCGATCTGTTTCAATAGGAGAGTTTAAAGATCTGTTGTCAGTAAATGTGTCATTTTGATACGTTCCTTCTATATTTAATTCTAGTTGTTCCCAAAGCAAACCATATCTGGCAGCAAAATCAATACCAAAACCAGAAGCTTCATTTTTTAAAGGTGTATGTTCTTCTTTAACAAGGTAAGGTCCAACTTCAAATTGAGCCACATTTTTACCAACAGAAAAGGCACTTCTTGACACACCAGGTCTGTTAGAGTTAATAACTTCAGTGTATTGCGCAGTAGCAGTAAAACTTGCTAATAGCAATACATAAGTGAATACTATTTTTGGGTTAAGCATAAATATTTGTTTAAAGTCAAATATAAGATTTTATATTTTTTTTATGTATTTAAAACTTAATTTAAAACTGAAGAATTGTATTTTTGTTAAAGAAATGATTACTTATTAAATATTACAACATGGGTTTATTAAGAACCATCCTTATAATTATATTAATTTATTACGGTTTAAAAATCTTATCTCGTTTGTTTGCTCCTGCGCTTTTTAAATATGCAGCCAAAAAAGCAACACAACGTTTTGGTGGTGCTTTTAACCAACAAAGACAAGAACCACTAAAAAAAGAAGGCGAAATTACAATAGATAAAATGCCTGAAAATAAATCTTCAAATAAAAATGTTGGTGAGTATGTAGATTACGAAGAAATTGAGTAATTTTCGACCTCACAGTTTTTAAAATCATTTATGCAATTCTCTTTTAAAAAAATCTTGCCTCATTTTTTAATTTTGGTAGGGTTTATTATCTGCTCATTAGCTTATTTTAGTCCTGTTTTACAAGGAAAAGTCATTTACCAAAGTGATATTGTTCACTACACAGGAATGGCCAAACAACAAAAAGATTTTAAAGCCCAAACAGGTCAAGAAACCTATTGGACAAACAGTGCTTTTGGAGGTATGCCAACCTACCAATTAGGTGCAAAATATCCTCACAATTATATTAAAAAGTTAGATTTGTCTTTAAGGTTTTTACCTAGGCCAGCAGACTATTTATTCTTATATTTTTTAGGTTTTTATGTTTTACTCTTAGTTTTAAAAGTCGATTGGAAATTAGCAGGTCTTGGTGCTTTGGCATTTGGTTTTTCTACCTATCTTATAATAATATTAGGTGTTGGACATAATAGTAAAGCGCATGCTATAGCTTACATGCCTTTAGTTTTAAGTGGTATTCTTTTAACTTTTAGAGGTAAGTTTATAGCAGGATTTTTATTAACTACTGTAGCTATGGGTCTCGAGTTGGTTGCTAACCATTATCAAATGACCTATTATTTGATGTTATTAGTTTTAGTATTAGGTGGCGCATATTTGGTTGACGCGTATCGTAAAAAAATGATACCTCATTTTTTTAAAGCTGTAGGTGTATTGTTAGTTGCTGTAATTTTAGCAATAGGTTTAAATGCTACTAATATATTAGCCACTCAAGAGTATGTTAAAGAAAGTACTCGTGGGCAAAGTGAGATTACCATTAATGCAGATGGTTCTAAAAAAGAAATCACAAACGGGTTAAGTAAAGATTACATTACAGAATACAGTTATGGTAAATTAGAAACCTTTAACTTGTTTGTGCCAAGATTTTTAGGAGGAGGAAGTGGAGAAGACGTCGGGAAAGATTCTGCAATGTATGATTATTTTGTATCTCAAGGTGTGCCACCTGTTCAAGCTAGAGACTATGCTAACGGATTACCAACATATTGGGGAGGCCAAACCATCGTTGAAGCTCCAGCCTATATTGGTGCTGTTGTTATATTTTTATTTGTACTTGGTTTATTTTTAGTCAAAGGACGTTTAAAATGGTGGCTTGCTGGCGGAACGGTTTTGTCATTATTACTGTCATATGGTAAGAATTTAGAGTTTTTAACTAACTTTTTTATAGATTTTGTACCACTTTATAATAAGTTTAGAGCAGTCAGTTCTATTCAGGTTATTTTAGAATTATGTATCCCTGTTTTAGCTGTTTTTGCATTAGTTAGACTATTTAATGATGTTGTAAAAACCGAAGAAAAATTAAAAGCTTTAAAATATACCGTTTATACAACAGCAGGTTTAGCAGTTTTGTTTTTAGTAGCAAAATTTGCAGGACTTATAAGTTTTGTTGGAGGATCTGATGGACAAATAAGAGCCAGTTACGGTCAAGCTTTTTTGGATGCTTTAAAAGAAGATAGAGCAAGTTTTTTTACTAATGATACTCTAAGGACTTTAGTTTTTGTTTTACTAGCAGCAGCAGTTATTTATTTCTTTTTAAATAAAAAAATAAACGAAACTAAAGTTGTAGTAATTATGGCTTTATTAATTGTTATAGATCTTGTTGGTGTTGATAGACGTTATGTTAACAACGAAGATTTTGTATCTAAACTAAAAATGGAACGTCCATATCAAGCCAATGGTGCAGATTTAGAAATCCTTAAGGATACAGACAACTTTCGAGTGTTTGATATTACTTCAGGAGGAGCAAAAGCTAGTTATTTCCATAATGCATTAGGTGGTTATCATGCTGCAAAACCAAAACGATATCAGGATTTATACGAGTTTTATATTTCTAAAAATAATATAAACGTTTTGAGTATGCTTAATGCAAAATATATTATCGGTCAAGCGGAAAACAACCAGCCATTTCCGTATGTTAATAATGATGCTAATGGTAATGCTTGGTTTGTGCAAAACATGAAAGAAGTTGCTAGTCCTAATGATGAAATATTAGCATTAGATACATTAAAAAGTAAGGAAACAGCCATTTATTCAAGAGAGCAAATTAAAAGTGTTAACTTACCTAAGACATTTAAAATGGACTCGTTAGCATCAATTAAAGTTGCAACGTATAAACCAAACTACATAAAATATCAATCTGATAATGCTAACAATGGTTTTGCTGTGTTTTCAGAAATGTACTATGGTAATGGATGGAATGCTTATATCGACGGTCAAGCTAAACCACATTTTAAAGTTAATTATGCTTTAAGAGGTATGGAAGTACCAAAAGGTAATCATACTATTGAGTTTAAGTTTGAGCCAAAGGTGGTTGAAACAGGAAGTACTATTGCATTAGCAAGTTCATTAATATTTGGACTGCTTGTATTTGGTGGTTTATTTTTAGGATTTAAAAGTTTTCGTAAAAAGGAAACTGCTTAATCATACTTGGCTTAATTTCCGCGAAAGCGTTATATCATGGATAAAAAAAAGGTACTTATAATTACATATTATTGGCCACCAGCAGGAGGACCAGGAGTACAGCGTTGGTTAAAATTTGTAAAGTATTTACCAGAGTTTAATATTGAGCCAATTGTGTATTGTCCTTCTAATGCTAATTACCCTATTTTAGACCAGTCTTTACAGTCAGAAGTTGATCCAAGTATAACTATTTTACAACAGCCCATTAAAGAGCCTTATAAACTTGCACAATTGTTTTCTAAAAAAAGTAAAACAATTAGTAAAGGGATTATTGCCGAAAAAAATAAACAAAGCTTAATAGAGCGTTTGATGTTATTTGTTAGAGGTAATTTTTTTATACCTGATGCTAGAAAAAATTGGGTTAAGCCTTCAGTAAATTATTTATCTACTTACATTTTAGATTTTAATATTGATACAATTATTACTAGTGGTCCTCCACATAGTTTGCATTTAATTGGTATACAATTACAGCAAAAATTAGGTGTTAAATGGATAGCAGATTTTAGAGATCCGTGGACAAGTATAGGTTACCATAAACAATTAAAACTGACTAAAACATCTGCTAAAAAACATAAAAATTTAGAGTATAAAGTGCTTAATAGTGCCAACCAAATTATTGTAACTAGTCCTAGTACTAAAACGGAGTTTGAACAGATAACTAATCAGTCAATTTCTGTCATAACTAATGGTTATGACAAAGAAGAAGTTGTTGTAAATCAGTTAGATAAAAAGTTTACTTTATCGCATATTGGGTCTTTGTTATCCAAACGAAACCCTCAAGTTTTATGGAAAGTACTCCAAGATTTAAAACAGGAAGATCAAGATTTTGCAAATCAGTTTCAGTTAAATTTAGTAGGTTCAGTTGGTGAAGAAATACTTCAATCTATCGCTAAATTTGATTTAACTAATGGTTTAAATAATGTTGGTTATTTGACTCATATTGAAGCTATTGAGTATCAAAAAAAATCCCAATTATTATTATTAATTGAAATAGATAGTGAAGATACAAAAGCAATCATACCAGGAAAAATATTTGAATATATGGTTGCTAATAGACCAATTATTGCAATTGGTCCAAAAGGTGCAGATGTGGCTTCGATTATTAAAGACACAAACACTGGAGTATTTTTTAATTATCAAGAATATGAAGCTTTAAAACAAACCATAAAAAATCATTTTGAAGCTTATAAAAATAATAATTTGTCGACCAATCCTGTTGGATTACAACGTTACTCAAGACGACAATTAACCAAAAAATTAGCAAGTTTAATTACCCCTTGCTAACTTAGTTTTTAATCCACCACTACCTTATGGGAATAGTTGTTAATCAATCTATCAAAAATACTGTAATTACATACATTGGATTTGGTGTTGGAGCTATTAATGTCATTTTTTTATATACTCAATTTTTAAGTGAAGCTTACTTTGGATTAATAACTTTTATATTATCTACAGCTAATATTTTAATGCCTTTAATGGCTTTTGGTGTACATAATACTATTGTTAAATTTTATTCTTCCTTTAAGACTAGACAATCTCAAAATAGCTTTTTAACCTTAATGTTAGTGTTGCCTTTAGCGGTAGTAATTCCTGCAGGAATTGTAACACATTTTGGTTATGATTATATCGCAAATTGGTTATCTAAAAAAAATAGTATAATCAAAGATTACACATGGTTAATATATGTTTGCGCAGTTATGTTTGCTTATTTTGAAGTGTTTTATGCTTGGAGTAGAGTGCAAATGCAAAGTGTTTTTGGAAACTTTATGAAAGAGGTGTTTCATAGAGTATGCATTATGGTTTTATTGTTGCTATTGCATTATAAATACCTATCTGTAGATCAATTAATATACAGTATTGTTTTGGTTTATATTTTAAGAACTTTAATAATGAAATTGTATGCGTTTAGCTTGAGACTTCCTGTTTTAAAGTTAGTTAAGATTCCAAATTTAAAATCGGTTTTAAAATATTCTGCTTTAATAATTATTGCAGGCTCTGTAGCAAACATAGTTTTAGAAATTGATAAGTTTATGCTTGGTCAGTTTGAAGCTATTACTAACGTAGCGTATTATGGTGTAGCTATTTATATTGCAGCTGTTATTGGTGTGCCTTCAAGAGCTATGCATTTAATAACGCATCCAATTACTGCTAAGTTGTTAAACGATAAGGATAAGATTGGTCTAAATATTTTGTATCAAAAAAGCTCTATTAACTTGTTTATAATTAGTGGGTTTATTTTTTTATGTATTATCATAAATATTAATCAACTGTATTTATTAATTCCTGATAATTATAGTGAAGGCTTTATGGTGGTTTTAATAATAGGATTAGCTAAACTGTCAGATAGTTTAACAGGAAATAACAACGCTATACTTTTTAATAGTGACTATTATAGAATGGTTTTGGTTTTTGGAGTGATGTTAGCAATTTTGACTGTATTATTAAATTATATGTTTATTCCGTCGTTTGGATTAAACGGAGCAGCTTACGCAAGCGGTATTATTATTGTTTTATATAACATGGTTAAACTGCTGTTCGTTTACAGTAAGTTTAAGATTCAACCCTTTACAATTTCAACTTTAAAAACTTTAGTTTTAATAGTTGTTTTTGGTGTAGCACTTTATTTTTGGGAGTTTAGTTTTAATCCAATACTTAACATTGTTTTAAAAACTATAATTTTAATAACCGCTTATGGAGTTTCTGTGTATAAATTTAATTTATCCGAAGATATTTCTGTTATAGTAAAACGTTTTATCCCATAAAAAAAAATCCTATTTAAATTGTTTGATTAACAATCTATAATAGGATTTTTTGACTATTCAAATGTGTCTATTTCTATCTTCTAGATCTTGTGCTTCTTGATTTGCTTGAAGATTTACTTCTAGAGTTTGTACTTCTTGTAGTAGATTTGGCTCTACTAGTATTTCTAGTGCTTTTTATTTTAACAGCACTTCTTGTTCTTGGCTTAGCAACAGATGTTTTTGTTCTAGTTCTAGGTGTACTTGTTCTAGTGTTATTAGTTCTAGGTTTAGAGGTTACCGTTTTATTTGTTCTAGTTCTTGGTGTACTAGTCGTAGCTCTATTGTTTCTAGTTCTAGGAGTAGAAGTTGCAGTTTGGTTACCTCTAGTTCTTGTGGTAACAGTTTGGTTTCTTCTTGTTCTAGGTGTTGAAACAGCATTGTTTCTTGATCTAGTTGTACTTGTTGCTCTTGGAGTTCTTCCATTTGTTCTAGAGGCTAAAGCTCTGTTTCTAGAGATAGTGTTTCCTCTTCTGTTAGCAACAGCTGTTCTACGTCTGCTATTGTTTAAATATGGTCTATCATATCTGTATCTAACTGGTCTGTAATGTTGTCTATATGGTGTTGTATATAATACTCTGTAATGTACAGTAGGTAAGATATAGTAGTTGTGCCATGGTCTATAAACATAGGCTCTATTGTAAATGTTTATAAATCCAGTACAATGTGAGTATCTGTTGTAACGGTTATAATGAACATATAGTCCTCCAACACGTGTTACATAGCCTCTGTTGTTATAGTTTATGTATACATTTCCAACTTGAGTAACACGACCGTAATAATCATAATAAACAGGTGTGTTTTCTACTTGTATAACAGCTCCATATTCGTCATACTGTACATAAGCTCCATAATCATAACCAGTGTTAAAGCTAATACTAGTGTTTCTAGTGTTGATGTTTACATTAACTTTAGGACCATAATTAGGCATATAAAAGTCAAACTGACCATCTGCATAAACCGAAAACTCGATACCTGCTTCTTGAAATATAAATTGATTACCATATCCTCTTACATAAGAGTTGTTAATAATACCGTTATCTACTGTGTTGTTAGTGTCTGCATTAACAGTAAATCCGCTAAGGAATAAAGCTGATAATAAAAGGAATAAATGTTTCATAACTAATTGTTTTAAGATTGAACAATTAACTAATTACAAGCATCGTGCCAAAAACAAAAATGTAACAATATCAAGGGTTTATGAAGGTTGTTGCTTTTTAAAACAACAAAAACCCATAACGCTTGTTTATGGGTTTTTTATATTTAAAAAGTAAAAAGGGTATTATCTTTTTCTAGTTTCTGCTACAATCTTTTTTTGTTCTTGTCTATAATAATAGTTGTCATTGTTATTTTGGTTATACTCATAATGACCATTATTATTTTGGTTAACAATAGGAGTGGAGTTATGGTTATTATTATATCTGTTTATTTGACCTACAGTTCTTACCAATTGACCAAATCTGTTATATTGTAAACGCATACCACCAATTTGACTAACTAAACCTTGACGGTTATAACTTACATAAACCGATCCTAATCTTTTAATTTGTCCGCTTCTGTTATAATTTAAAAACACATTACCAACACGTCTAACTTTACCATCTCTATCATGTGTAATGATAACACCATTGTCTCTTGGGTTAAAATATTGTGTTCCAGGTGCACCATAAGTAGTATTTAAAGTACGTCTTTTATTAGTGCTTTGTCTGTAATAATTGTCACCTTGAGTTTGTGATAACTGTGTGCTAAAATCAAAAGTTCCGTCATTAAATAATAAAAACTCAACACCACGTTCAATAAAAGTAATAGGTTGTGTGTAATAATTTCTGTTTTGTACTAAATCTTCACCTTGCGATGTAGACTTAGTTTCTGCTGTAACGGTTGTTAATCCCATTAACAAACCTGTAAATAATAGTACTAATTTTTTCATAGTAAAAAGGATTTAGATTTTGCCTACTTATCAAGCGTTTCGGCATTCGCTATATTGATTAGTTAGTTTCAATAGCTGTGCCAAACTTGTTAAGTGTTGATTTTACTATGCTTTTCAGCTTATTTTTAAAGTGTTTTTTATTCGGTTAAACCGAAATTAAAGCGCATGATAAATACGTTTACCAGCTAATTTGAAATTAACTAACAAAAATTTTAAGACTGTTT
Organism: Olleya sp. ITB9; assembly: GCF_001315805.1. NCBI lineage: Bacteria > Pseudomonadati > Bacteroidota > Flavobacteriia > Flavobacteriales > Flavobacteriaceae > Olleya > Olleya sp. ITB9. Next base: position 37,903 of record NZ_BCBW01000015.1, on the reverse strand, counting down.
CAAACCGAAACATTGTTTCAAGATTTATAACTTCTCTTTTAAGTACTGGGCAGTTAAACTGGCTTTTTCTTTAACAACGTCTTCTGGAGTACCAAAAGCAACTAAATGACCACCATTTTCACCTCCTTCAGGACCTAAATCAATAATATGATCGGCACATTTTATTAAATCTAAATTATGCTCAACCACAATTATTGAATGTCCTTTAGCAATTAAAGCATAAAACGATTTTAATAACTTCTGAATATCATGAAAATGTAAACCAGTCGTTGGTTCGTCAAAAATAAATAAGGCTTTATCTTTAGTATTTCCTTTACCTAAAAAGGTTGCTAACTTTATACGTTGTGCTTCTCCACCAGATAAGGTTGAACTACTTTGCCCTAAAGCAACATAACCTAGACCAACATCTTGTAATGGTTGAAGCTTGTTTTTTATTTTAGTTACTCCGTTTTTATCAAAAAAGGCAATAGCATCATCGATAGTCATATTTAATATATCGTCAATGTTTTTATCGGCAAAGGTTACTTCTAAAACTTCTTTTTTAAAGCGCTTGCCTTTACAAGTTTCGCATTCTAAATGGACATCAGCCATAAATTGCATTTCAATAGTTACAACACCTTCACCTTTACAGGTTTCACAACGTCCGCCATCCACATTAAAACTAAAATGTTTAGCAGCATAATTGCGTATTTGACTTAATTTTTGCTTGCTATAAAGCGCTCTAATATCATCATAAGCTTTGACATAAGTAACAGGATTAGATCTTGAGGATCTACCAATTGGGTTTTGGTCAATAAACTCAATATTTTTAATGTTAACAAAGTTACCTTGAAGTTCAGAAAACTGTCCAGCTTTATCGCTAACACCTGTTAAATGCTTTTGAATAGCAGGATATAATATTTTTTTAACCAATGTACTTTTTCCACTTCCGGATACACCAGTAATAACAGTTAACATCTCTAAAGGAAAGGATACGTCAATATTCTTCAAGTTATTTTCTCTTGCTCCAATAACATCAATACTATATTTACTAGTACGTCTGGTTTTAGGGACTTCAATTTGAAGGGATTCGTTTAAATACTGTGCAGTTAAAGATTTAGATTTTAAAATATCTTTAAATGTACCGACTGCGACAACCTCACCACCTAATGTACCTGCTTCTGGACCAATGTCTATAATTTGATCGGCTTCTTTCATGATATCTTCATCATGCTCTACCACAATTACAGTATTACCTAAATCTCGCAATTGTTTTAATACTAGTATTAAACGTTCGGTATCTTTTGGATGTAGACCAATGCTAGGTTCGTCTAGAATATACATGGATCCAACCAAGCTACTACCTAAAGAGGTTGCTAGATTAATACGTTGACTTTCACCACCAGATAAGGTATTTGACTTTCGGTTTAAGGTTAGATAATCTAAACCTACATTATGTAAAAATTTTAGTCTGTTTTTAATTTCGACTAATAATCGTTCTGCAATTTTAGTGTCGTATTCATTTAATTTTAAGTTCTCAAAAAATACGGATAACTTGTTTAAAGGAAGTTCGACTAAATCTGTAAGTGTTTTATCTCCAATTTTTATATAATTAGATTCTGGTCTTAAGCGTTTACCATGACATACTTTACACTGTGTTTTACCTCTGTAACGCGATAACATTACTCGGTTTTGAATTTTATAAGCTTTGCTTTCTAACTCTGCAAAAAAGCTATTAAGACCTTCAAAGTATTTATTACCATCCCAAATAAGATTTTTATGAGCTTCGGTTAATTCAAAATAAGGTTTATGTACAGGAAAATTAAATTTATGAGAATTGTTAACCAGTTGGTCTTTGTACCAACTCATACTGTCTCCACGCCAAGGATAAATAGCGTTTTCGTAAATTGATAAGGCAGTGTTTGGTATGACTAATTCTTCATCAATACCAATAACGTCTCCATATCCTTCACATTTTGGACAAGCTCCATAAGGATTATTAAAGCTGAATAAATGAACATTTGGTTCTAAAAACTGAAGTCCATCTAATTCAAATTTATTACTAAAATGACGTAAGGTTTGATCTGCTAAGGTTTCGATATAGCAATTGCCTTTACCTTCAAAAAACGCAGTTTGTATAGCATCAGCTAAACGGTTGTAAAAGTCATCATCATCTTTAGTTACAATCCTATCAACAACTAAAAATACGCCTTCTGTAGAGGTTAAATCTTTAGCATCATCAATACGTACAACTTTATCTTTGACTTTTAGTCTTGCATACCCTTGAGCATTTAAAGTTTTTAGTTTGTCTTGTAATTCTCGACCTTCTTCTAAAAATAAAGGTGCTAACAATAAAAGTTTTTGATTTAACTCTAAAGTTTTTATGTGATTTATAACATCTGTTACAGTATCTTTTTTTACTTCCTGACCAGAAATAGGAGAGTAGGTACGTCCAACTCTAGCAAATAATAGTTTTAAATAGTCGTAAATTTCGGTGGTTGTACCAACGGTTGATCTTGGGTTGGTGCTGTTTACTTTTTGCTCGATTGCAATTGCAGGAGCAATACCTTTAATATAATCTACTTTTGGCTTGTTTAATCTACCTAAAAATTGTCTAGCATAACTGCTTAAGCTTTCTACGTAACGTCGTTGACCTTCAGCATACAATGTGTCAAACGCTAAGCTGGATTTTCCAGAACCCGATAATCCAGTTATGACCACTAATTTACGACGTGGTATAACAACATCTATATTTTTAAGGTTATGCAATTTTGCACCTTTAATAATAATATTTTCTTTTGGATTTACTTCAGAAAGTATAGTGCTCATAGTTATTTTAGCCTGTAAGAATGCAAAGATAACATAAGTTACGCACCTTTTAAAACAGATTATTGTGCAATAGAATGTTAAAAGTTTAATTTATTTTTGTTTTTTCGGAATGATTGTTGTTATATTTGAACCGTGTAAAACCCGAATAAAACTTTTAGCCTATACTATAACATTACTTTTTAATTTATAAACCCCAACCAGAACACTTTTTTGGTGCCTAAAAGTAATGATTATGCGAAAAGACACAATTACAGATGCTATTCTTGTTAGTAACTATATTAAAGGAGAGGAATCTGCTTTAGAAGTCCTAATCACAAAACACAAACAACGTATTTATAGTTTTATTTACTCAAAAGTCTACGACAGAGATGTTGCTGAAGACGTATTTCAGGATACCTTTATAAAGGTTATCCGAACTTTAAAACGAGGAAAATATAACGAAGAAGGTAAGTTTTTACCATGGGTTATGCGTATTGCACATAACTTGGTGATTGATCATTTTAGAAAAAATAGTAGAATGCCTAAATTTGATAACTCAGGCGAGTTTAATATTTTTTCAGTCATTAGTGATAATGCATTAAATGCAGAAAAAGTGATTATTAAAGAGCAAGTTGAAGCTGATGTAAGACGTTTAGTTGATGAGTTACCAGAAGATCAAAAAGAAGTTTTAATGATGCGAATGTATAATGATATGAGTTTTAAAGAAATATCAGAACGTACAGGAGTTAGTATTAATACTGCATTAGGACGTATGCGATATGCTTTAATAAATATGCGTAAGGTTATTGATAAACATAATATTGTTTTGACTAACTAAAGGAGCAATAAAGTTATTTTTTTGTCGTTATCTTTTAAGAACAAAACTAAAGATACATGGCAAAAATTTACTCTGAAGAATCTAATACCCCAAAAAAGCAGGATTTTAAATTAAATCCTAAAAATGAAACGATTAGTTTTATTTTAAATTACTCCAAGGCTTTAAGTGTTATAAATTATAAAAATTTGAAGTTTGAAGCACTTCAAAACTAAATTTTAAAAACGTCCTGAAAATAGTTTCAGGACGTTTTTTTATAGTAATCATTGCAATTTAAGGCTGTTAATAGGTGTATTAATACAGCATTATTTTTTCGCATATTCTTTTAAAACAGATGCACGACCTATAGTTTTTGTTATAATATCTTTATCCAAATCCCAACCTCTTGCTGGCGAATATTCGCGACCATACCATATAATTTGAAGATGTAAATCATTCCATAGTTCTCTAGGAAATAATCGTTTAGCATCTTTTTCGGTTTGTTGTACGCTTTTTCCATTAGTTAAATTCCAACGATACATTAATCTATGTATATGTGTGTCCACAGGAAAAGCAGGTACACCAAAAGCTTGACTCATAACTACGCTAGCGGTTTTATGACCTACAGCAGGAAAAGTTTCTAAAGCTTCAAAAGATTCTGGTACGACTCCGTTATAATCTTCGACTAACATTTTAGATAAGCCATAAATACCTTTACTTTTCATTGGAGATAAACCACAAGGTCTGATAATGTCTTTAATTTCATCAACACTCATTTTAATCATATCATAAGGATTATCTGCTTTTGCAAACAGTAATGGTGTGATTTGGTTTACCCTAACATCTGTACACTGAGCAGATAATAATACAGCTACTAGCAAAGTATAAGGGTCTTTATGGTCCAATGGAATAGGTATCTCTGGATATAACTTTTTTAACGTATTTATAACAAATTCTACCTTTTCTTGCTTAGTCATTAGTTGTATTTTTGAATGAAACCAAAATTACAACTATGAACACATTAAAACAAGGTGATAAAGTACCTAATTTTACAGTAAATGATCAGGATGGAAACCCTATATCTTTATCTGATTATAAAGGAAAAAAACTAGTGGTTTTCTTTTACCCAAAAGCGAGTACACCTGGTTGTACTGCTGAAGCTTGTAATTTAACAGATAATTACACTGCTCTACAAGACAAAGGTTACGAAATTTTAGGTGTTAGTGCTGACTCTGAAAAAAGACAAACTAATTTTAGAAATAAATACAGTTTTCCGTTTCCATTATTAGCCGATGAAGACAAAGAAGTTATTAATGCTTTTGGTGTTTGGGGTTTAAAAAAGTTTATGGGTAAGGAATATGATGGTATCCATAGAAAAACATTTTTAGTAGATGAAAATGGAGTAGTAGCACATGTTATTGATAAAGTAAAAACTAAAGATCATGCAGCGCAAATACTTGAACTGTAACTTTATAAATAGACGTAAAATAAAAAAAGCGACCATTGGTCGCTTTTTTTATTTATAATAGTGGAATAGACTAATCTTCGGTTTCTTCCATTGTGTGATAGACGTTTTGTACATCATCATCTTCTTCTAACTTTTCTAATAATTTTTCTACGTCAGCAGCTTGTTCTGGAGTTAATCCTTTTGTGACTTGTGGTATGCGCTCAAAACCTGAAGATAATATTTCTATTTCACGACTTTCTAATTCTGCTTGAATAGCTCCAAAGCTTTCAAAAGGTGCGTAGATTAAAATTCCGTCATCATCAGCAAAAACTTCTTCTGCTCCAAAATCTATAAATTCTAATTCTAATTCTTCTGGATCTAAACCTTCTGCATTCACTCTAAAGTTACAAGTGTGGTCAAACATAAAAACTACAGATCCTGACGTCCCTAAGCTACCATCACATTTATTAAAATAACTACGTACGTTGGCTACTGTTCTTGTATTATTGTCTGTTGCAGTCTCAACTAAAACAGCAATACCATGAGGAGCATAACCTTCAAAAATAACTTCTTTATAATCGCCTTGTCCTTTTTCGCTAGCTTTTTTAATGGCACGTTGCACATTATCTTTAGGCATGTTTACTGCTTTGGCATTTTGTATAACTGCACGTAAACGCGAGTTACTAGCTGGATCTGGTCCACCTTCTTTTACAGCCATTACAATATCTTTACCAATACGTGTAAAGGCCTTACTCATAGCAGACCAACGTTTCATTTTACGTGCTTTTCTAAATTCGAAAGCTCTTCCCATGTTATATATGTTTTTAAATTTCCGCTACAGCGGAAACTAAATAGTTAAATTTTTAATAGTTACAAATTTAAAAAAACTTTAATTTTTTGATGCAGTCGGTTTGAATAATTTTAAAATTGATTACTTATTGACTGATTTTAATTAAATCCTTTAAAATATTATAGCTTTCTGCAATATAAACATCTTTAGATAATTGTAAAATGACGTCTTGATTTAAACGATTGTCATCTGGATTTTTATCTAATAATTGTTGTGTAGGTTTTGTGTTGTTAACAGTTATTAACGCTTGGTTAGTTTGCTCTTGGAAAACTTGATTGTATAATGCAGTTTTGTTGTTTTGATTTTTTAAAACATCATCTATTGTAAGTGTATATTTTTTACCTTTATTATAAATACTTTGTTTTAGTTTTATGTTACTATTGGCTATATTAGTAAATGTAGAGTCAGACTTTAAGCGTTGTTTGTTAGTATTAATAACATAATTATAATTAGGTTTTGCTAAAGGATTATGTTTTAAGGTTGGCGTTACACTATGATTTTTTAGCGCATAACTATAGTATTGCTCTTGACTATTTAGATTGTCATAGATAGATGGTAATTTAATATCTGGTATTACACCTATGGATTGGTGACTTTGTCCTGATACGCGATAAAAGGTTTCTACGGTAATTTTGCAAAACCCTAAGTTTTTTTCAATATCAAGCGGAAGTATACCTTGTGCACTAGATTTACCGTGAGTTGTAGATCCAACAATTAAAGCGCGATTATAATCCTGCATTGCAGATGCAAAAAACTCTGATGCAGAAGCGCTATAAGAATTAACTAGTACAACTATTGGTTTATTAAAAAATGTACCACGTTTAACATCTCTAATGGTGTAAGTTTCTTTTTGATTGGTTTCAATAATTGTGACAGGTCCACGATCTATAAGCATACCTATTAACTCGATTGCTTCTTGCATAGATCCACCACCATTAAAACGCAAATCTATAAGTAAACCTTGAATTTGCTGTTTTTGTAGTTTGTATAATTCTTTTGCAAAATCAGAGGATACACCACGACCATTTAATGATTCGTCATTAGTATAAAAACTTGGTATTTTTATATATCCTAAATCTTGATCAGAACCAATTAAATAACCTCTAATAGCATTGTCTTCGACTTTGATTTTAGTTTTAGTAATGCTTATAGTTTGTATGGTTCCGTTTTTCTTTTTTATAGTAAAAGCAATAGTTTTATGACCTTTTTTATTACTAAATGCTTTTATGGCGTCATTAGACACGCACAAAGTATTGAAGGTTGTTCCGTTTGCAGTTAAGGATATTATGATATCATCCACCTCAAAGTTTCCGTTAATAAAAGCAGCACTTCCTGGAGTAATTTGTGCTATTGTGATTTGTCCTTCTTTATTTTTTTCGGTAGTAATACCAAAAGACAATTGGTTGCTTGATAGCTCTCCTTCATATATTAACTTTTCGGTTGGATTAAAAAACACAGAATGCGGATCATGATATTGTAAAAAGGCATTTATAAATGCGTCTTTTACATATCTATCTAAACCACCACTATTAGTAGTAAATTCTTCTAAGACACACAGTTGGTTTTTTACAATGTCTAATCTAGATTTAGCTTCTAGGATTTCAAAATTGTCTTTTATATATTGAATGTCTTGATTAGTATTTAGTACATCTTTTAGCACTTTTAATGCAATAACTTTTTCAATATTTAAAGCTAAACTATCTAAGTTTTTAGCATAGGTATACTCTTTTTCTGGAACGTATTGCCATACTAAACCTCCAGAATAATCTGGTGTTTTGGTGTTTAATGACTCTAGGATTACTTTGGTGTCTTTTATGCGTTGTGCTAATACCGTTTTAAAAGAGTCTATAAATAAGCAATTATCAGCATTTAAATACTCGTCTAATTGTAGTTGTTGGGTTTTAAATTGTGTGATATCTGATTGTAAAAAGAAATCTTTATCACTATCTAAATTAGTGATAAACAAATCAAAAACAGCTTGTGATAGGCTGTCATTAATAACTTTAGGTTGGTAATGGTTGTCTGCTACTAATTGTTTTACAGCAACTAATTGTTGACAAAAAATAGAGTCGTTTTGTGCTATAGAGACATTAAAGAATAAGGTGATAAGTAGGAGTAGGGGTTTGTACATTTAGGGCATTTATTGTTTTAATCTTCATCCTCTTCAACAATATGCTCTATTGCTAATGCTAATTTAAAATCTTTATCAGTAACACTTCCAGCATCATGTGTTGTTAATGTTATTTTTAAGACATTATACTCGTTGGTCCATTCTGGATGATGGTTTAATGCTTCGCACTCAAAAGCAATACGACTCATAGCACTAAAACAATCTTTAAAGTTTTCGAATTCAAATTCAGCATGAATCGCATTGTCATAATATTCCCACTCAGGAAGTCTAAGTAAACGTTGTTCAATTTCTAATTTAGTAAGTGCAGTCATAAATTTTTTATTTAAAAATAAGAAATTTATACTTCTAAATCTGTTAAAATATCTTGACTTACTAATTGTAAATGGTCTGGAAGTTTATTTTTACTTGATAATACAGCAAGATAACGGTCGTTATTGGTTGTAAACACTTGCTTAAATTTGGGTTTGCTAACACCAAGTGAGTTTAAAATTTCTTTAAAAAAATCGTCATGATGCACTAAATCTTCACTTCCTAAATGGAAAATTCCAGATTTATTTTGATTAATTATGTAGTGTATTTGTTGGGTGACTTTACTATCTGTAGTCACATTCATTATCAGGTTTGGAAAGACTTCTATAGGCTGTTTTTCTTTTAAAAAAAACTTTATTTCTTCTACTCTAGGCGAATATGCACCAAATACCATTGGTAGTCTAATGATAGCATAATGTTGTTTTGGTAGGCGCAACAACATGTTTTCTATTTTAATTTTAAAATGACCATACATGCTATGGCTTAAGGTTTTGTCGTCCTCATAGCTAGGAAACTTGCTGTAAGCATCAAACACATTGGCAGAGGATAAAAATATAAGCTTACTATCGTTAGCAATTAGATATTCTGTAAGATGATGATGTGCTATAATTTGAGCCGAAAAATTACCACGTAAGGCCGAAATAATTATGGTAGGTTTTACTATATCAAGGATTTCAAAAATATCGTCTTCTTCTATATTATATTGAAAATAATGCTGGTTTTTACTAAACGCATAATTGTCCACAAAATAGGTTCCGTAGGTGTTAAAGTAGCCACAAAGCTCTTTATACAAAGCTTGTCCTAAAAAGCCACTAGCACCTAAAATTAGTATACGATGTTTGTTATTTATCCCTTTCATTATAAAATATAACGTTTAGAAAATGGATAAATTGGTTTGGGTAGTAAATTGCTCTAAAGCTTGCATGCCAATTAATGAGTTTCCTTTGGCATTTAAACCAGGAGCCCAAGTCGTTATAACATATTGATTAGGTAATAAGGCAACAATACCACCACCAACACCACTTTTACCAGGTAAACCAACCTCAAAAGCAAACTCACCAGACTCGTCATAAAAGCCACAAGTTAGCATGATTGCATTAATACGTTTGGCTTGACTGCTTGAAATGTGTTGTTTGTTATTAACACAACGTCCTTTATTAGCAAAGACATAAAAGGCTTTAGCAACCTGAGAACAAGTCATCTCTAAAGCACACTGATGAAAATAAAAATCCATAACAACATCTACATCGTTATTAAGATTACCAAAAGACTTTAATAAATTAGCAGCAGCTAGATTGTTAAAACCTGTTTCTTTTTCTGAAGCTGCAACTTTTAAATTATAGTCAATAGATTGGTCGTTAGCAATAGCTCTAACATACTGTAAAAACTCTTGTTTTGGGTTTTTAAACTGACTACATAATATGTCTGCAATTACAATTGCACCAGCATTTATTAACGGATTTCTAGGAATACCGTTTTCTAGTTCTAATAAAGATAAATGGTTAAAGGGGTTTCCAGACGGTTCTACATCTACACGTTTCCAAATGTCATTATTTTCAAAAGCTATTGCTTTGGACAAGGATAATACTTTGGAAATACTTTGTATAGAAAAAGGCACTTCGGCATCACCAACACTGAAATTTTCACCATTCATGTGTTGTATAAAAATACCAAACTGATTAACATCTTGTTTGGATAACTCTGGAATATAAGAAGCAACAACACCCTTAACGACATTGTCTTTTAAGTTGTTATGGATGTTGTTTATAATTGTATTAAAATCTTGCATATAGTATTTACGCCTTGTAAAACGGAAGTTTTACAATAGTTGCAGCAACTGCTTTTTTACGTATTTGAATATTAATTTTACTGTTTACATCTGCAAATACCGTTGGCACATAACCAAGACCAATCCCTTTACCTAACATTGGCGACATAGTACCAGAGGTTACAACACCAATAGTTTTACCTTGACCATCAACAATATCATAACCTTGTCTAGGTATACCACGTTCGTCAAGCTCAAAAGCGACTAATTTACGATCTACACCTTTACGTTTTTGAGCTTCTAAAGCTTCACTATTAGTAAAGGTTTTAGTAAATTTTGTTACCCAACCTAAACCAGCTTCAATAGGTGATGTTGTATCATCAATGTCATTTCCGTAAAGGCAATAACCCATTTCTAAACGTAGCGTATCTCTAGCAGCTAATCCAATTGGTTTAGCACCAGCTTCAGTAACTTTGTCCCAAATTTGTTTGACTTCGTCATTTTTGCAATAAATCTCAAAACCACCACTTCCAGTATATCCAGTTGCAGAAATAATTACATTGTCAATACCAGCAAAATCACCAACTTTAAAGTTGTAAAATTTAATTTCTGATAAATCATGACTAGATAAAGCCTGCATTTTTTCAACTGCATTTGGACCTTGAATAGCTAATAACGAGTAGTCTTCAGACAAATCACGCATATCTGCACCAACTGTGTTTTTAGAGCTAATCCAATTCCAGTCTTTTTCAATATTACTAGCATTAACCACTAATAAATACTGTTCTTCTTTTAATTTATAAATAATTAAATCGTCAACAATTCCGCCATCATCATTTGGTAAACAAGCATATTGTGCTTTACCAATAGTTAACTTAGACGCATCATTACTACTTACACTTTGTATTAAATCCAAAGCCTTAGGACCAGAAATTAAAAATTCTCCCATGTGTGATACATCAAACACACCACAGTCTTTTCTAACTGCTTCATGTTCTATATTTACACCATCATATTGTACAGGCATATTGTAACCTGCAAAAGGGACCATTTTTGCACCAAGTGCTTCGTGTGTTGCTGTTAAAGCTGTGTTTTTCATGAAATATATTTTTGTTTTACCGTCAAGCGGAAATTTTAAAACCTTGTCTAACAAAAGTATTGAAAATTATTGATTTGGTTTTTACGTTTTCAGGTAATATCAAGTTAAAATTTAGGATTCTGTTAGAATGCTTTTGTAGCAAAAAAATGAAAGTAACATATTATACAATGTTAAGTGTTACAAATCTTAGTCATTTAATGCCATAAACAAAATTACCTAGTATAAATATTTATACTAGGTAATTTTATATTAGATAATTGGAGTATTTAAATCTCAAATACTTCTAATTGCTTATCAAGAAGTCTTTTGACGTATAATACATCATTATAGATTATTAATTGACTGTAACCAGTTGTATTGTTGTTGTTGGATTGAATAATTTTAGGGGATTCTGTTGGTGTATTTAAATCAAAACTATACAAATTAGTACTACCTATTTGACTGTAGTAAATCTTATCTTCATGGATATCAAACCCTAAAATATAACCTTCATTACCTATAGCATCTTCAATATCTTCTGCAGTGTAAACAATTGACGAGCCTTGAGAAGGTGAATTTAAATCTATTCTATGAACGTTGTTTTCTGAAGAAAAATATAAGAAGTTATCTATAACTTTACCGTTTTTAGGAATCACAAATTCGTCAGTAGCGACTAAATTATCAGTGCCAGAAGTATTAAACTGATAAAAATTATTTATTGGTGACAATCCATTTGGACTAGATACATAATATAAGTTAGTATCGTTTTTTATTAGTAAGGATCTAGGAGTATCAATAACAGGTGTTACTTGCGTACCTCCTGCAATATTATTGACGTCAAGTTGTTTTATACTAGAAAATGCAGGCCAATAAGTCTGATAATATAACTGATTATTAATTACTTTTATGGTTACAGGTGCTTCATCATCTTCTATAATTAATTCAGCGGTAGCATTATCATCTTCAAGATTTATGCGGTATATGTTATATTGATAATCAAAATACAAATATCCATTATCAATATCAAAAGATTCAATTTCAGAAACATAATCAATAGAGCTAGAAAAGTCCATTGTTTTAATATATGTTGGTTCTGAAGATTCTTCAAGAACCACAGGTGTGGTGATGTTGTCATCAACTGCACCTGTAGTGATGTTGTTATCAAACTTTTCATTAGAACAGTTAAAGCACAATAATAATGTTGTGAATAGGATAATACTTGAGTGTTTCATTTAATATTTTAATATGGTTAGTGTTCAACATCAAGTATACAAGAGGTATTTAAAATAAGTATATTATTGATGTTTTACACAAACAAATGTAATATTCAGTTTCACCTGTTTTTATTTATTACTGTTAATTAAATATCAATTAACATTAATTAACATTAATATCAAAAGTATAAACAAAAGTGATGTTCTTCTATTTAAAGTATTACTTACTGTTAAGTCTAAAGTAAGACAAATAATATGTTTTTTTGCTATAACGTTTACTCCCAAGTATTACTCTTGACTATAGTTAGCCAATCCATGACTTGATTACTTAAGGTTTCTAGTTTAGCAACATAATTAGGGTTAGGTTTATACCAACTTTGTGTTAAGTAGTAATCTTGAATCACTTTTGTTTTAAAAACATAACCTTTAATAGCGAAGGGTAAATTTCTTAATATTTTGTATGAATCCTCATCAATGGATTTTGTACACGTTTTATTATCTTCTTTATAAAATATAATATCATGTGGCAAATTATGTTTAGTGTAATCAAATACATCATAATAGTTTTTCATGTACGTAGCGTTAGAGTAGAGGCTTAATTCGCCTTTAGGCTTAAAGTTTTTCTTTTTAAAACTAATCTTGCCACTATTGGTAATAAACTTGGTGTCTTTTGCTTTACTATATTCATTTACATGATTAAATACTCTACCATCCTCAATACTCCATTTGTTTTTATCTTCAAAAAAAGTATTAGAAATATTAAAATCTTGGTTGTTTCCCATATCAATATTAAGGGTAAAATCATCTATCTGATTATTTCCCCATCTATTGGCAGCAGTTAAAATATAATCAAAACTATATCTTTCTAAGACTGATCCTGACATATTAAAACGGTAGGTATGTTTAATGGTATTTATACCAGGTTTAAAATTAGCATTAAAATAATATACGTAGTAAAACTCTGGGCTATTGCTATTAAAGTCCTCTCCAATAACTTCTGCTTCAGTTTTTGCATCAATTGCACCATTAATGTAATAATTATCAGTGTTTACCATAGCAGTTTTATGTTTCAAAAACTGATTATTCATTATCACATCAAAATTTGATATGTAGGGATGTGCGCCATTTTTAGGATACCCATTAACATCTCCAAAAGGTGAAGGCGCTTCAAAACCCACTAAAATAGTTTTGTTTTTACCTGAATTAAAAAAAGTGTAATCCACAGTAACATATACATAAGTTTCTCCATCTACAACTTTTCTAACAAGTGTTAAAACCTCTTTAGTAACTGTAACATCAGTCTCGTTAATAGGTATTAATTGGTTTCCGGAAGCGTAATATGCTCCGTCATTTGCAAAGCAGTTAAATCCAAAAAAGAATAGGAGTAAACCAAATTTAAAATTCATTATATACTATTTAAAAGTTTTATGTTTTTACCGTCAAGCGGAAAATAAGCCTGTGGTCTAACAAAAGTATTGAAAATTAAATTGCCAATTTGAAGTACAACAAATTATATATAGCTTTAAGTTTTCAGCTGAAGCTTATTGCTTTAATTTAAAATATAGATTAATGAAAATACAGATATAAAAATCCATAAACTAACTGCTAAAAGTACAGGTTTACTTCCCAAAGCTTTTAAGTCCTTGATGTATAAAGTAGATCCAACAATAAATAAAGTTAACACCAAAAGACGTTTGGCAATTGTAACAATGCTTAAAGTTATGTTTTGAGGTAATAGTTGGTAGCTATTAATAATTATAGCGATTATAAAAAGAATAATAAAGTATGGTATTTTTATTTTTTCGCCTTTAGTTTTAAAATAAAACATCGTGAAAATGGATAATGGAATAATCCACAATGTTCTAGACAATTTAACTGTAGTTGCAATTTTTAAAGCTTGATCTCCATAGGTTAATGCGGCTCCAACAACAGAGCTGGTGTCATGAATAGCAATTGCACACCATAATCCAAATTGCTCTTGAGTAAGGTTGAAAGCATGACCTAAGGCAGGAAATACAAATAAGGCAACCGAATTTAGTAAAAACACAATCCCTAAAGCAATACTAATAACACTACTTTTTGCTTTAATAATTGGTGAAATTGCAGCAATTGCACTACCACCACAAATAGCAGTTCCAGAGGTAATTAAATGTCCTAATTTTAAATCCATTTTTAAAGCTTTAGCTAATAAAACACCAAAGGTTACTGTTAATACAATAGAAAACACTGTTAATCCAAATCCTTGTTTTGTAGTTTGTAATGTGTCTTTAAAAAGCATGCCAAAACCTAACCCAATAATTGATAACTTAAGTAAATAGCTAATAACTTTATGACTGTAAGTTTTAAAAGGGTTATCAAAAAGTAATGTAAATCCAAATCCTAACAACAATGCTGAAGTACTATTTATGTATCCCAAAGCAATAGTTATTACAATAACAAGGTATAAGATTTTAGATAGTTTAGATTTCATATTACAAAATTAATGCAATACAAAAGTAAACTTAACAAATAACTAATTAGAGTATTAATTTGTTATTTAGTATAACTATAGGTTATAGTTGTTTGTGATAAAAGTCTCAAAATAATCAAGCATATTAGATTGAAAACCAGTGCGTTTAACAAAGTAAAACCATCTTTGGATGGATAGGTTTTTTATGTCAATAATTTTTAATTGATTGTTTACTAAGTCCTTACTTACTGAATGTATTGATAATAAAGCATAATGATCAGAATGGTACAAGTAGTTTTTAATAGACTCTGTACTATTTAGTGTTACAACTGTGTTTAAGGATTTAATATTATTTTTTAATAAAAACTGATCTATAATATCCTTAGTTCCAGATCCGTTTTCACGAACTATCATTGGTAGACTTTGTAAAGTTTGTGTGTCAATGCTTCCATTTTTAAAAGCAGGATTATTACTATTAGTAACTAATACAATTTCGTCTTTAATAAACTTATCATAATATAGTTTAGGGTTGGTTTTAGTACCTTCGGTTATACCAAAATCTAGGTCTTCGTTTAAAATTAAGTCTTCAATAGTCTCAGAGTTATTACTAATTATTTCAAATTTAGTTTTTGGATATTGTTGTCTGAATTTTGAAATAACTTTAGGTATAATGTAATTAGATACTGTAGTGCTAACACCAAAGCTAAAGTGTTCTGGAAAAGTGTCGTTTTTATGTAAAAACTGAGTGTCCATTTGATTATAAACGGCTAATATTTTATTAACATATAATAAAAAAGATTGACCCTCAGTGGTTAACTCAATCGAGTTTCGTTTTCTTACAAATAAGGTTGTTTTATATTCTTCTTCAAGATTTCTAATAGATTTTGAAACTGCAGGTTGCGATATAAACAATTGTTCAGCAGCCTTAGTAAAACTTAAAGTTTTAGCTACAATCTTAAATATGTGTAATTTAGTTTTCATGTACTGATAATTGAAGTCACAATATACAAAGCTTACTAGTAGTTTAGCTTTAATTTATAGCATAGAAATGTTAAAAATATTAGTAAACATGGTGTTTTTGCCTTGCTTTATACTAAACTATAGTTAAACCAAGTGTTATAATTTGGTGTTATCTAATGTGTTGATTAACTTGAAGTATGGAAAATATATTAGTAGCAGGTGCCAACGGTACCACAGGAAAAAAAATAGTAAATCTTTTAAATCAATCTCAATATTTTAACCCAATTGCAATGGTTAGAAAAGAAGAGCAAAAAGCTTTTTTTGAGGCCAAGCAAATAGATACTGTTTTAGGTGATTTAGAAGACGATATATCTCATGTATTTAATAATAAAACTATAGATAAGGTTTTGTTTGCAGCAGGATCTGGAGGAAAAAATGTAGTTGAAGTTGATCAAGAAGGCGCAAAACGTATGGTTGATGCATCTAAAAAGAATAACATTAAAAAGTTTGTGATGCTAAGTTCAATGGGAGCAGACCAACCTGAAAAAGCTGAGCAATTACAAGACTATTTAAAAGCTAAACATAATGCAGATGAGTATTTAAAATCCTCTGGATTAAACTATAGTATTGTTAGACCAGGATCTTTAACTAATGGCGAATTAACCAATAAGATACAGTTAAATCAGAAATTAAATACACAAGGCGAAATTAGTAGAAATGATGTTGCACAAACTTTAGTTAGTACATTAAATGATGATGTTGCTAATCAAGCAACTTTTGAAATTTTAAAAGGTGAGACCTTAATTGGTGAAGCTTTAGATAAAGTATCTGCAGTTAATGCATAAGATTAATTTTACTATTAATTTTGAATAAAAAAAAGCTACCATTTGGTAGCTTTTTTTATGGAGTTTTATCTGTATATATGGCTTTTAAGTAGTTGTTTTAAATTCATAAAATTGTTCAAATTCTGATTTTTTTTTTGAACTATTAATCTTATAAAGTTTCTATAACTTTAATTCTTATGCCAATAAAACAATCGTCCTCACATTGATTATTTTCATAACCACAAGTCGAAATCATTCCATTATTTTCAGTTTCAAAGTAAGTTGTCGTATTACTTCTTTCAATTAGCCAATCATTTTGAGCTTTATCATAAACTTCATCTAATGTAATTGGTTCAGCTCCGTTTTCGTGAGAACCTATTTCAGAACCTGTTTCTGTCCATTGGATTTCGTCTGGCTGAATGTCAGTTGATATGCCATCTGTAACCGTGTATTCAAAATCTCTTTGAGTTACAATTCCATTTTCAACGATTATAGTAGTTTCCCAAACGAATCCTACCCACGAACCAAGTGTTACAATGTATTTGTATGAGTTGTTAGAACTTTCTTTGAAATTTAACCAAGTTTTTTGACTGATTTCAAATTTGTCTTGGTATTCTAAATCATCTGAATCACAAGAGTTGAATATACTCCCGATTAATAATAGAACAATTAAATAAGCTTTATTTTTCATTTTTTATAGACGTTTTTTTATTCATTTGATTGCTATTAAATGTTTTGTCCTAAAATTTGGAATAGGTTAAAATTGAATTATGCTGATAATTTATATACGCTAACTTAGTGTTTTAAATTTATCTAAAGATAAGCTTAATATTATTTTTTTGTATAATCAATTGCGTTTTGTTAAGATTACTTAATACGTTCTACGTTATTAAAAGTTTGGAACCGATAAAATTTGCCTTTTAAGATGATATTTGTATGTTCAGACATTTCTTAGTAACAATGAATTTATTCTGTCATACTAATGTCTATTTTTTTTCTTTTGAGTATTTTTGTGTTTGGAGTCTTTAGCTTGATAAATATCCTTATTACAATGATTAATATTTACTTCGGGAAATTCATTTTTAGCGACATTAAGTTTCTTAAAAAGTTATTTAACTTCGATACTTAAATTTGTTCAAGTTCTATTTCTCTCTCCTTTTTATATGTCGGTATTTTGTAATTTAATTATTAAAAATAAATCAAAGTGAAGTCTTCCCTAAAGATAGTTTAGTTATTAATTCAAATTCACTAATTTTTAAATTCAAACTGTCACAATCTAAAGAAGCAAATCTAGTGATAGTAAAAAGCTGTAAGCGTTTATTGTCATTTACGATAGTAAACTTGAAGCTTTAGCAATAGATGCATAACTATCTTATTTTGAAAAAATATTGTAGAATGCTTAAATAATTATTTATCAAACTTTAAGATGTCTTAAAAAGGTGAAGACTTAAAAGTATATTTCTAACAAAGGAAAATTAAAAGTATTTCTTTTTTAAATTTTCTTTTTTTATAATTTCTGTTTCAGCTATAAACTTCATACATAAATATATTGATATTACGTGTGTTATAGTAATCAAAACAGTAAATGTTTGTGTAAAATATATAAACTCGTTAATTGGTGTTAAAGCAATATGAAACATGCAAAATATACCAGATGTTAGTATTAACGTGGCATTATCATAATAGTCATTTATATAAATAATAGCACATGATATAACATAAGTAATTAATATAAAAGTAATCATGATAGTATACACTAAATTTGTGTTTGATAGGTGTTTAATAAGTAAATCTAATACAGAATATATTATATAACTGGCCAATAATAAACCAATTAACACAGATAAAAACAGGATATTTTCTAGTTTAGATTTATTTAAATATTGTTTTAATATAAGACTACTACAAATTAGATAAATAGATGTTAAAATAGTTATCCAAGAAAATAATTTATCAAAATCTTTAAAAGTTAAAATGTCAGAAATAATGATAGCTATTAATCCTATTATATATAAATAGTTAGGCTTACCTTTTGTAATATTAATGTATTTAAGTAATAATGTAAAAATAACCACAGGTGTAAAATAGATTAGTGTGTTTTTTTCCATTACAACACTGATTAAAATGGTTAGCGCAAAACTTAAATAAAATAATAAATCATACAAATAGCCTTCTTGTTTAATAAAATTTAAATAAATTGATTTTAAATTAAACATTTATGCTTCTAGGTTAGAGTAGTTGTTATAGTCTAAATATAACCAATAGTTTCTATACTTAGACTAATAATTGCTATCCACTTTTTTAATTAGCGTATAAAATTAACCCAACACCAATCAATATTCCGATTAAAGGTATTAATTTTTGTCTCTTATTTTTCTCTTTAAAAACAAGTCCACCAATAACAACAGCTATAATAATTTGACTTCGTTTTATTGCAGAAAGTAACATAATTAAAGCGTCAGGATCCTGTAGCGCCTTAAAGTAAAAATAATCTGCAGATTGTAATAAAATACCAACTGCTATAATAGACCATCTAAAGGTAAATGCTTTACGTTTTTCGGCATAAGGAAACCACGTTATGGTTAGAATTACCAATAAAATTAAAATGGTGTATAAACAAAACCAAAACTGTAAAGTTTGTGGATTTAAACTTAAATTCTGAATTAAAAATTTATCATATAATCCACTAGAAGCACCTAAAAAAGTGGCTCCAATAATGGCAAAAATCCATTTATTTCGTTTAAAATTTATGCCTTCTTTTTTACCAATTCTAGAATATAATATTACCGAAAAGATAATGAGAAAAAATCCAATCCATTGGTAAGCATTTGGACTTTCTTTGTAAATTATTATTGCACCAATAAAAGTAAAAAATGGTCCAGCAGACCGTATTGGTGTGACAATTGTTATGGGTAAATGTTTTAAAGCTTGATAAGCTAACACCCAAGAACTAGCCATTATCATAGATTTTATAAAAATAAAACCATGTGTAGTTGCTGTAATATCTTGAAAATCGTAACCTTTTTCTAAAGCATATTCTGCATTAAATTTTGAAAACAAATAAAAACCAGCTATAAATAAAAATCCGCTAGAAACAGTTCCTAAAAGTACTGGAAACACTTCGTTTCCTTGTACTGCATGTTTTTTACACAAGTTGTGTAATCCTAAAAAAAGTGCTGCTAATAAGCCTAAATACATCCACATGACGCGAATATACTTTATTGTAGTGTTTTGCGATTATTTTTTATAAAATTAATCAGATTTGGTTTTATCATAGTGCATAAAAATATTGATCCAAATATTTCTAGATAACCTTAAAATAATTGGTAAACACAGTAGCATAAATAAAACAAGTATAATGTAAGATGTTAATAATGAAAACTCTAAAACCATATAAGAAATAAATAAAGAAAATGAACCAAATATTAAACCAACAGGATAACTAACATACATAGCTCCAAAAAAGAATGAGGGTTCAATCTTGTATTTGGTGCTACAGTGACTGCAACGTTCTTCCATTGTTAATGTACTTGTAACTTTGTATGGATTATTTACAGTGTACATACTTTCATTTTGACAAACAGGACAACTACCTAATAGTATACTGTTTAGTTTTGTTCCTTTTAAAAATCTCATTATTAACCTAAAATTGAATAAACTAGCTTTGTTACTTTAATATTAACTTATATTACTTTGTAAAAGTAGTTTAAACACTTCATAATTAAATAGTATCAATGTTGCTACTTTTTGTATATTTAGGACATTATAATATGAAAAAATTACCAGTTTTAAATATAAATCAATTTAAGAATCAAGAAGAATTAACTGATTTTTATAGTAATGATTTAAACGTGCATTTAAAACAAAATTCTAAAATTGTACATAAACCTCATAGTCACAATTTTTATTTATGTGTTTGTTTTACAGAAGGAAATGGTACACATGAAATAGATTTTGATAGTTATACTATTTCTAAAGGGAGCGTCTTTTTTTTACGTCCAGGACAAATGCATCGTTGGCATTTTACAAGTTTAGTTAATGGATTTATCTTTTTTCATACTCAGGAATTTTTTCAACTTAATATTATAAATACTAATCTAAATGAATTCCCATTTTATTTTTCTTTAGAAAACACTCCTAAACTTCAACTTAATGATTTTCAATTAAATAAAATAGGTGCTATCTTTCAAAGTATTAATGATGAATTTAATGGTCAAATGTTTTTTAAAACTGAAAAAATAGCAACTCTAATAAATTTGGTTTACATTGATTTATCGAGGTTATATTCTGAAAAAGACTCTAAAACGATAAATGTGTCATCGTCTTATTTAAATATTTTGAGAATTTTAGAACAAAAAATAGAGCTACATTTTAAAACAGAAAAAACTGTTCAGTTTTATGCAAATCTTTTAAATATTACTCCTAAGCACTTAAATAGAGTTGTAAAATCTACAATAGATAAAACAACTTCAGAGTTTATTACAAATCGAGTTTTATTAGAAGCAAAACGATTAATTGTACATTCTAAAAATCCATTATCACATACTGCTGAAACTTTAGGATTTTATGATTACGCTCATTTTTCAAAATTATTCAAGTCTAAAATTGGCATGACAGCTATAGAGTTTAAGACTAAACATAGATTGTAATTATTCTGACTGAAAACTGTGTCTTTTCTCCTGAGTAGAAGAGGCCTCCAATAAGGTGTTAAAAGTTTTAATTGAATCAAAATTTTGTGTTATTGCAGATGAAATAGCTAAACCAGATATACCTGTTTTTAAAATTGGCTTGACATCATCAGTAGTTATTTCACCAAAACCTAAAATTGGAGTTTCTGTATTTAATTCTTTGATAATAGATTTAAAACCATCAAGGCCTAAACTCTCTAAAGTTAAACTATTATTTTCATTTTGTTTAAAAGGGCTTAAGGTAATATAGTCTGTTTGCTTTTGTAAAACAGTTTTACAATCTTGTAAGTTATTTACAGTAACACCTATTATTTGCCAAGTATATAAATGTTGTCTAACAGTAGGAGTGAAGTCTTTTTTATTTTTAAAGTGCACCCCATCAGCTTTGATGGTTTTTGCAACTTTATAAAACTGATTAATGATTAATCTAGTCTGAAAATGAGAAGTAATTTTTATAGCTTCTTTCGCTATTTTTAATACTTTTTTTTCTGAAGCATTTTCAATTTTTAATTGTACTAATTCAGCTCCAGATGTACAAGCTTTTTGAATATTTTCTAATATTATTTTAGAAGATTCACCTTCAGTGATGTAATGTAATTTAGGTATTACCATTGTAATAAAGCTTTATTAGGTTTGCAAAAGTACAATTATTATAATCTAAATGACATTACATACAACTTAGGTTTTTATTATATTATTTTTTATTTAATCCAGCTTCTCTATATCTTCTCCAGCTAGTTCCTTGTGTACATCTACAACCTGTTAATCCTTGTAAAAAGTCTATACCAATAGTAATTGCATGTGTACCAGAATTAAAACTAGATAAGTCATTCATAGTAATTTGGTAAGAATAGGCAAAGTAAAATCCATTTTTCATGATTCCAGCCATAGGTCCAAGATTAAGAGGTTTAAATGGTTGATCATTTAAAAAACGATATGAAGCTCCTGCCCAATAGTAATCACCAGAACGATTAAATTTTCTATATTTCAAATTGACATCTGTACTAGAACGACCATCGTTATTATATCTTTGGTAAAAGATAGAAGGTTCTAATTCGGTGTTTTTTGAAGTTTGAAAAATATAACCAGTATAAGCTTGAAAGTTTAATAATTTACTAGGTTCAATTCCTGTAAAATTATCGATATCTTTGTCTAAAATATTATTAGCATTTAAACTAGCATAAAATAGCTTATAACGGTATAAAATACCAACATCAAAATTACTATTATTAATAGACCTGTCATCTGTTATACTTGGATCAACAATTGGCATTTCATCATTACCTTCAAAATTTTCTATATCAACTCTAAAACTATTTAGGTTATACGATAAACCAAAGGATAGATATTGTTGAGAATAATCACTCAAAGTAATATGATAAGCAAAAGAAAATTTAGCTCCTTTTTGTCTAGTATTACCATTTTTATCATTGTATAATGATAAACCAACTCCTGTTTGATTTCCTATTCTAAAATCTGCATATAATGCTTGATTGTCTGGTGCATTTTTTATACCAACCCATTGTGTTAATCCATTGGCTCTAATTCTTACATTATCACCAATACCAGCATAAGTAGGAGAAATAACAAAATCATTATCTGCTAAATACTGAGTAAATACAGGTAAATTTAATTCTTGCGCAAAGGAGAAAGAAGTAAAAAGAACAACGATGTATAGTGCTAATTTTTTCATTTGTCTATTTTTTTAAATTCTTTTTATCTGTATAATGTGAAATGTCCAACATACTCTTTATCTAATAATGTACTGTTTGTTTTTACAACATACCAGTAATCTCCAGTTGGTAATTCTGTTCCATCATATTTACCATCCCAATATTCTCCAACTCTGTAAGTCGCTACTTTTCGACCATATCTGTCAAAAATATCAAAAGTTAAATCTGGGAAATCTTCTACACAACCAGGAGCCCAAGTATCTGCAACACCATCATTATTAGGTGTAAAGTAATTAGAAATACAAGGTCCAACAACATCTATATCTATTGATGCTTCAGCTTGACATCCAGCACTGTCAGTTACAACTACTATGTAAGTACCAGTTTGAGTTACAAAAAATTGATTTGTACTTCCGTGATTAGTATTATTTAATGTGTAAGTATAATCACCTGTACCACCAGTTGTTTCAGCAATAATTTCTCCAGGACCACTTCCTTCAGATAATATTAAAGCAAGAGGTTGGTAATCTTCAATAGTAAAAAACTCGGTGTATTGTACACATCCATTTGTATGAGTCACCTCTACAGAATGGTTTGTTCCAACAGGTACATTATTAAAAATGTTACTTGATTGAGGAGTTCCACCATCTAATGAGAATTCTAAAAGACTCATATCCGTAATACTTTCATCAAACAATACAGTAACGATGTTAGTCAATATATTATTATCACATAAGTAATCAACTTGAACTGTTGGATCAATAGTGACAGAATCTGGGAATGTGATATTCCATTCAGATTCACAACCTGCAGCATCTATAATGTATACAATATGATCACCACCACCTAAATTTGTGAAGTCAAAAATAGTTTGTGTTGGACCACCTGTTGTATATGTTGCATTAGGGTCATCAAGGACTACACTGTAAGGTAAGCTACCTCCAGATATTTCAATACTAAATGCTCCATCAGCTTCACCTTCACAAGTTTCGCCCATTAATGAGTCTGGAACTATCTGAATTAATACAGCTTGAGGATCAACAATCGTAAACGTATCAGTATAGTAGCAACCTAATTCATCTTGAGCAATAAATACATAATCACCAGCTTCTAAGTTTTCAAAGATATTAGTATCAAAGAATTGGTTCAATTGTGGTGATAGTGCATATTTTATTACACCAGTTCCGCCTGTAGCATTGATTTCTAATGTACCATTATCTTCACCGCTACAAGTAATATCTGTAGCTACAAATGTAACTTGTAATGCAGATGTAGGTTCTGTAATAGTTATAGTTTCAACTTCAGTTAAACAGTTATCACTAACTACTTCAACTTGGTAAGTTCCAGCAAATAGATCTGTGAAACTTGCAGGACTATCTGTTGTAGTTTCTATAACAGTTCCTGATCCGTCTAATAAATTATAAGTATAGTTTCCTAATCCACCTTGAGCTGTAGCTACAATGCTTCCGCTATTATCTCCAGCACAATTGATTGTTGGATTATCACTTTGTAAGTTAATTACTAAATCTTGCAATGGTTCTATAGTTATTTCATTTGAAACCATTGCTGTACAGTTATTAGCATCTGATACATAGTATTGGTGTGTACCAGTTGATACTGGAATTGTAGTAGAAGTTGTAAACGTACCCAAAATATTTGTAAAGTTACTATCATCACTATAGCTATAAACACCTGTTCCTCCAGTTGCTGATAAAGTAAGCTCATAAGCTACAGGACAAACATTTGTACTAGAATTAACTAGACTAACAGCTATTTGTTCTGGTTGTCCAATAACAATATCTGCAGAAGTAAATGTACAATTTAAACCATCTGCTACAGATACTGTATATGTACCAGCAGCTAAGTTTGTAAATACATTTGAAGTTTGAGGTCCAGAGTTACTTGCTGTAGGAGAAGAACTATTTAAAATATAAGTATAGTTTTCACCTTGGCCACCAGTTACATTACTTACAGTAATACTAGCATCTTGATCTCCGAAACATAACAATGTTGAAGCACTTGCAGTAACAGTTGCATCAATAGGAGTTGGTAAACTTAAAACAACAACTTCTGAAACGATACATCCTTGGAAGTCTCTTACACTAACTGTATAAGTACCAGCAGATAAATCTGTAAACGTTCCATTAGAAGAATACGGTACAGTAGCATCACCAGATAATTCATATTCTAAATTACCCCATCCACCTGTTCCAACAGCTGAGATACTTCCCATACCATCAAGGCATGTTACTGATGTTTGTGTTGTACTTAAAGCTAAAGTTTCTATTGGTCTTGTAATTGTAAAACTTTGACTAACAGTACAGAATGGAGTAGACGTTAAAGTAGCATTTACTGTATATGTACCACCTACTAATCCTGAAACTGTTACTGGACCAGCATCTGTAGTTGTTCCAGAACTAACAGTTGTACCAGCACTATCTAAAATAGTATAGTCAAATGGTCCTGCTTGATCTGGGTTGTTTGCATTAATAACTTGATCTATAAAAGTAATATTTACACTTCCATCATTGTCATCAAAACAAGTTACATCTACAACAGTATCAATTAATAATTCAAATGTATTTGGATCATTAACATAATGTGTATCTTGTAAACTACAACCAGTATCTAAATTAGTAACTGTAATTATATAGTTAGTGACATCTAATCCTGTAAATACTCCTGTAGTATTTGTTTGACTATAAACACCACCTGTTACAGATCCAGTGACATCTTCTAAAGTAAATTCTAAATTAGTAGGTGTACCATTAGTAGCTGATACAGTTACTGTAATATCTTCAAGATTAGTACAAGTAATAGCATTATCAACTACAACTGTTATAGCATCTAAATCAATGTAAGGGTCAATAGTTACTGTACTAGCTGTTGTACCTAAACATCCTTGGTCATCATAAACATTAATTGTATATGTTCCACCAGAACTATCAGATTCAGTATAAACATTACTAGTTCCTGATTGAACAACAGTACCACCTTCAACAAATTCATAAATTGTATAAGTACCAGATCCGCCTGTTACAGTATCTACTGTAATAGAGGCATAATTAATAGTGTTTGTTCCTGTAGTACATTCATATTGAACAACTGTTGGAGCAGATACAACTATTATGTTAGGTTCTGCAATTACTACATCTTCAGTAGCAAAACATCCTCTTCCAGAATTAACTTGTACAGTATAAGTACCAGTAGCTAATCCTGTAAATATGTTTGAGTTTTGTGGACCAACTGTTATTGGTGCAGTTATTTGATATGTATAAATTGGGTTATCATTACTTGCAGGTAAATCTACAGTAATAACTCCATTACTTTCACCATTACAAGTAACATCATTTACACTAGTAGTAAATGTTACTGGTGTTGCAGTATCTAAAGTTATAGTATCATCATTTGTACATGAAGTAGTTGTATCCGTAATTGTTACGACATATGTACCAGAAGGCACTCCTGTAAATACATTACCTGTTAAAGTTATTGATGCAGGATTTGGACTAATTGAATATGCATAGTTACCAGTTCCACCAAAACCTGTTGCTGTTATTTGACCATCGTCATCACTACAACTTGGAGATATTCCTGCAAGTGAAACAGCTACAGGATCTTCAATTAAGTAAGTTACTGTATCTGTACAACCATTAGCATCTCTAACTGTTATAGTATAAGTTCCAGAAGTGTTAACTGTAAATGTAGAACTAGTTTGGAATCCATTACCAATACTATATTCAAAAGGAGCAATTCCTGAAGCAACATTTACTGTAAATGTGTAGTCGTTTGAAGGACTTGGACATTGAGAACCAGTGACTGTAATACCAGATGGAATTGGATCAGTATCAATTGTTATTGTTAAAGGCGTTGTAATTACACAACCATTAGTATCTTGTACGTATACATCCCAAGTCGTAGAGACTGCTGGATCTAATACAGCTGAATTTGAACTTGAATATGTTCCTGCTGGCGAACCACTAACTACAAATGAGTAGCTGTAATTTCCGTTTCCACCTGAAGCAGTAACGCTAACTTGAGCACCATCATTACAATTTGCATTTACAAATGCATCAGCAATTAAATCTAAAGGAGCAGATTGATCAACGTCAATTGAAGCAGTAGCTGTACAGCCTGTAGCTTCGTCAGTAATCATTATTGTTTGTGTACTTGCAGATGTTAATCCAGAAACTGTAACTGTTGGGTTAGTTTGCCCTGTCACAACTGGAGCTCCGTTTATAGAATAGCTGTAAGTACTTTCAAAATTAGAAATTGTAAACGTCACTTCTCCATCTGTTCCAGGATTACAAGTTACGTCACTAACTAATTGACCATTTACTTCTATATTTTCTACATCTTCAATAGTGTAAAGTTCTTCATAAGTACAGCCATTTGCATCTGTAACTTGGAAAGTATAATCACCTGTTGTTAATCCAGTAAATATTCCATTTGATGCACCTGATGTGTTACCTGTAGCACTTGCAGGTGAAAGTATTTCAAAACTTAAAGCAGTAGTTCCTCCAGTTGCTGTAACTGTAACGTCACTTGTGCTTACTAAACATGTAATTGGAGTAGAGGTGAAGTCTAAGTCTGTTGGTGGATCTAAAGGATCTACCATTACAGATCCAGTTACTTCACAACCATTAGCATCTCTAACAATATAAGTTATAGTTTGAACTGTCCCGTTATCATTTACGGTATAGGTATTTGTTGTTGAAAAACCATTTCCGTTAAACTCATAGAAATATTCACCAGAAGTTGTTGGTGTACCATCTTGACCTAATACAGTAATAATAGTTTCAATATCACAATTAGTTATTGCAGATAAAGAATCTGTAGCAGATAAAATAATTGGCTCATCAATAGTAATAGGAGCACTTGCATAAGTACAAGAACTAGCATCTATTACCGTTACAGTATAAGTTCCTTGAGTTAAACCAGTAAATACATTTGAACTTTGAGGTGTTCCTGAATTTAATTGATACATGAAAGGACCTGTAGCAGATGTTGTTGTTACTGTAATAGTACCGTCATTTCCTCCATTACAGCTTACATCTGTCTCTACAGTTGTAAATGTCGTTGGTTGGATAGGATCTAATGTATAAGTTGTAGTAGACTCACAACCTGCAGCATCCGTAACCATAAAAGTATAGGTTCCTGCAGCAGCAGCAGAATACACATTGGTAGCCATTGGACTAAATGTTATCCCGTCTGTTGATACTTCATAAGTATAAGTCGTATTATCTCCACCTGTAGCAGTTAAAGTAATTTCTGCATTTGGTGTTGCAGTACAGTCTAAAGGACTCGTTAATGCTGCACTTAATAATAACTGATCATTAACAATATATGGTGTTGAAGCCACACATCCATTTCCATCTTGAATATACAAAGTATATGTTCCTGGAGAGGATACTGAGAAATCAGGACTAGAAACAAATGTTGTTCCATTCATACTATATAATGGACTACCAACAGATACACTACCTGTAATTGTGATGTTTATTGGATTACCATCAAAACAAGGTGCTGTTTGAGGATCAATAATAGGCTCTGTATCTCTAGTTAAAGTTAAATCTACATCTCTAATACATCCATAAGCATCTATAGCATATACAGTATAAACATCAGCTGGTACATTAAATGTATTTGCAGAACCCCAAGCTGTGCTAGTTGCATCTGGAGCAGTATCAGTTTCTAATAAAATTTGATATTGATAAGGTGCAGTTCCATCTGTTGCAATACCTGTTATTACTCCTAGATCATTACAATTTTCGTTAGAGGTTACAGAAGCTGTAAGACCAAAACTAATCGCTGATTCTGTTATATTAAAAGTTGAAGTTATCACTCCACAACCTGCATTTGTACCAGAAGTTTCAGTAATTAAAACATAATAGTTACCATAAGGTAATGGACCTAAATTGTTAACTGGTAAAGTTCCATTTGCTGGTACAGTTCCCGTTCCAGTTATACCGGTTGAAGTTAAAGATAATGAATTAAAAATTTCATAATCAACATCAATAGCCGAAGTTTCAGGATTATTTACTGTAAACGATACGTTACCATCTGCACTTCCTGTACAAGTTATGTTATTTGAAGTTTGATTACTAATTGATAACGTCGAATTAGTTGGAATAGGTGTAGAAGCAGTTTCAAAATATGTACAACCAGTTAAAGAATCATATACAATAAAAGTATAAGTAACTCCAGATGTTAAACCTGTAAATGTTACTGATCCTGGAGATGTCTCTAATTGCCAAGTTCCTCCTGGTGGTGGTGGTGGAATAGTTCCATCATAAATATCAAAATAGAATGGTCCATTTCCTGCTAAAGCAGTACTTACTGTAACTACAGCTTCACCTCCTGTTGTACAATCAACTGTTGTATCTATAACTATATCTAAATCATCTGGAGGAGATGCTACTAATACATCTTGTATTAATACAGAACATCCATTGCTATCAACTATGTTTATTTGGTATAATCCAAAATCAACAACATCAAAAGTTGTAGAAGTATCTCCAATATTATTTAATTCTGATTCATCATAACCATTAGTTCCTGTTACAAAGTAGTTATAAGGACCTGTACCACCTGTTACACTATCTACAATAACTGATCCTTGTGAAGTTCCGTTTGTTGTATCACAAGTAATTGGTACTGTAGAGTGATTTACTATAATAGCATCTGGTTGGTTAATTGTAATAGGTTCAACTTCTGTACATCCATTTGCATCTGTTACTGTTACAGTATAGTCTCCTGCAGGTAGACCTGAAGTTTGAGAACCATAAGAAGTACTTGTCGTTGTATTATATACTTCATAATCGTAAGGTGCTTGACCTACAGTAGTATCTGGTGTTATTGAAATTGAAGCAGTTTCTTCTGCATTACAATTAATAAATCCTGTTTGAGTTACTGTAATATCTGGAGTAGTTGCTGGAGTAATTTCTATAGCTGTTGTTGTTTCAACAGTACAAGTATTAGCATCAGTTACCATAAAAATATAACTTCCTGGAGTGTTAGTATTAAACACATTACTAGCTATAGTTGTAAAAGTTGTACCTCCATCAGTTGAATAAGCATAAGTATAAGTTGTTGCATCACCACCAGCAGCAGTTAATGTAACTTGAGCTTGATCTGGTAATGCACATGTTATGTCTTTATCTAATACTGCAGAAAGAGATA
Organism: Olleya sp. ITB9; assembly: GCF_001315805.1. NCBI lineage: Bacteria > Pseudomonadati > Bacteroidota > Flavobacteriia > Flavobacteriales > Flavobacteriaceae > Olleya > Olleya sp. ITB9. The sequence goes on along the minus strand of NZ_BCBW01000015.1, from coordinate 7,729 downwards.
ATTGAGGGTTTACAGTTACGGTATCTGTAACAGTACAACCATTTCCATCTCTAACCGTTATTGTATAAGTACCAGCTGTTACAGTAAATGTGTTACCAGATTGAAAGTTTGTACCATCAATACTATACATTAACGTAGCAACACCTGTTGCAGTTGCAGTAATATTAAAGTTATTTCCTGTTCCTGTACATTGATTATCAACTGTAGCAGTAACAGTAGGTAAAGGATCACTAATAATAGTAACAGTTTCCATAACAGCACAATTATTACTGTCCATTACATAGACATCAATAACTAAACCTAATATAGCTGTATCAACTATTGTATTTGTTCCATAGTCACCAGTTAAAGGTGCGCTACCTCCAGAACTTACATATGCATAAGTATAGCCACCAGAACCACCAGTTAAACTAGTATAACTAATAGTGGATTCTGTTGTATTACAATTTACATTAGTAGCAGATGCTGTAAAAGTAATTTGCGTTGTAGGTTCTATTGTAATCGATGCAGAGTTAGAACAACCTGTTGCTGTATCTATAACATCAAAAGTATATGAACCTGTTGGTAGGTTTGTAATCGAAACTTCATTATCAGTCTGAGTGATTGTTCCAGCTGAAGGAGTTAGAGTATAGGTATAGTTACCTAAACTACTAACATCAGTCATTGTAAATACAGCAGAACCATCATCTGAACCAAAACATATTTGATCTGTATTAGTTTGAGCAATAGCTATGTTAATTGCTGGATCAATTGTATGAGAAGCACTAACAGTACATCCATTTACATCTGTAATCTGGAAAGTGTAATTACCAGGTAATAAGTTTGTAAATGTTCCAGAGGTAGCTCCTGAAACGTTTGATGTTTCTGAAGCTGGAGCTGTAATTTCATAGCTAAATGGAGCTACACCATCAATCGGAGTAACTGTTACATCTGTAGTAGTATCATTACAAGTAATTACATTAGAATCCGCAAATGTCATACCTGTTAAAGGATTGTATGGCGGAATGTCTATAGTTTCTGTATCAATACATCCATTTGCATCTCTCACAGAGTAAGTAATAGTTTGTATAGTAGTTGTATTAGTTACAGTTAAAACATTATTAGCTGTATAAGACGTACTTCCATTAAAACTATATACGTAATTTCCTGCACCACCTGTAGCACTAACCGTAATATCTGTAGTTGTACTACAATTCGTATTATTAGAAAGTGTAGCAGTAGCTTCAACTTCTGTAGGGTTATCTAATGTAATAGTATAAATTGGAGACAGACAGTTATTACTATCTTGTATTTGATAGGTATATTCTGTAGTAGTAGCAGTTGTTGTATTTGCATCTAAATCATCATAAAATGAAGTTGAAGTAAAGGCTCCACCATTAAAGCTAAAAGTATAACCTCCAGAACCACCATCTGCAAATAATTGAATTTCTCCATTGGCATCATCAAAACATAGAGGATCTATTCCATCTGCAGTTCCTGTTGGTGTTGATATTGCATCAATGGTATTTACTTCTGATTCTGCAATACAACCAAGAGCATCTGTTACCTGAAATTGGTATGTTCCATCAGTAGTTGCAGAGTAAGTAAATGGAGTACCTGTAGTCCCTAAATCTGTATATGCACCACCATTTTCTGAAACAGCGTAAGTGTAAGGAGCAGTTCCTCCTGTAATAGTTCCAGTAATTACAGCATCTGGTGATGTTGTACAATCTAAATCTTTAGTAATTATAGTATTTAAAACTAATTCAGGTTCTATAGTTTCTGCTGGCAAAGTAACTTCACATCCATAAGTATCTCTAACAATTATAGTGTAAGTACCTGGAGTAAGGTTCTCAAAAGTATTTTCATCTTGAAATTCACCTCCATTTATATTATATTCATAAGGTGCTACACCACCAGAGGCAGTAACTTCTAAAGTGGCACCATTAGCAGCATCATAACAATAGTCTGAAGTTGTACTAATAGTTGCAGTTGGAGCAACAGGTGCATCTAAAACTAACGTTGTAGAGTTTGTACAGTTAGCTGCATCAGTTACTTCAACTGTATAAGTACCAGGAGCAACATCTGTTAATACTCCATTATTAAAATCTATAGCTGTAAAAGGAGCTACAGTATCAATTAATTGAAAAGAATAACCAGGAGTACCATCAGTAGCTGAAGCTGTAATTGTTGCTCCTTCAAGACATGTAACTTCTGTATTAGTTATATTAATTGTCAAAGGATCAGCTGAAGTAATAGTTTCAGTAAAATCTAATTGACAGGTATCGGCTTCATCATCATATCTAACACTAATATTATAAGTATCATCTGTTAACCCTGTAATTGTAAAAGGAGAAGTTGATTGTGCAATCCAAGTCACTCCATTATCAATTGAGTATTCAAATCCATTTGTTGTATCAAAATTTTGTACAGCTATAGTTACTTCACCATCTGCATTACCTGAGCAGCTTACCATTGATGTACCAGTGATATCTGCAGTAAAAGCATTATCTGAATCAATAATAAAAGGGAAATCTACAATAGTAGTACATGACTGTGGTAGTTGAAATACTCTGATATCATCTATTGCAACATCATTCCCACCTGTTTGCTGTACATTAGATCTTAAAACAAAAGTTAAACTAGTATTTGCTCCTGGATCTAATGTTGCAGGAGTAGTAGGATATTGTATCCAATTATCAGTTTTTGGAATATCTCCTGTACTATAAGAATCAATTACATTACCACCAGCATCAATTAATTCGACTACTAAATTAGGGTCAAATCCATTTGTACCAACTCTAAGTAAATTAAGAGCTGCAAATTCAACTTGTATAGGTTGATTAGGGATAATATCATTTATTTCTTTTTGGTATAGTATAGCTGTAACAGGAATAGATGCTCCTATATTTACAACTAAAAATCTACCATCTGCTGTTGGAGGAGTTGTTGCTGGAGTATGATCAACTGGATCTAACCATGTACCAAACGGATTTATAATATCTGATGTAACAGAATATTCTCCGTCATTAATATGTGTTGTACCATTACACGCTCCAGGCGCTATTTGATGTTCAAAGCAGTAATAAGTAGTATTTATTCCTGGAGATGTAGTGTTTTGACCATAACCAAACGTTTCTAGTAATAAATTACTAAATGTTGGGACATCTTGTAAAGTATACTCTACACTTACAGTATGAGAACCAGTTGGTACATCTGTAAATACTTCTGGGTTTGTAGTATCAGGATTTAAAACTCCATCTAGATAATAATCATAAGTAAAGTTAGTACCTCCATTGTTTGTTACAGTTACTGTAGCATTACCTGTTCCATCACAATTGTAAATGGTATCTCCAATTTCAATTGTTGGAGCAGGAGGTTCCTGGTCTAATATAGTATCATCCATTGCATAGATACATCCATTAGCATCACGTATATAGACTGTATAAGTCCCTGGAGTTACAAAAGATTCATTTGTTGTAACCCAAGTAGCTTGATTATCAAAACTATATTCATATAAATTTGGTGCAGGAAAAGGTGTTCCTCCTTGAGGGTTTGTTATTCTAATAGTACCTTCTCCAGAAGGACCACAACCTGCTAAAGCAGATATTCCAGCTGTTGCTGTTAAAGCAGCATCAGGCTGATTTATTGTTACAGTTTCTGGGGTTGTAAAACATTCTGAACCATCTAACTCATAACTAATAACAACTTCGTAATCACCAGCATCTAAATTATTAAATGTTGGGTTAGCAGAAAATGTAGTTCCATTATCAATACTATATTCTAAAGTATAACCATTAGCATTAGTGATAGCAATATCAATTTGACCATTTGCATCATTATAACATAAAATATCTGTGCTATTTATTGTATAGTCTGGAGCTGGAATATCGTCAATTGTAATAGTAGTAGTAGCAATACAGTTATTAGAATCTACAACTGTAATGTCATAAGTTCCAGCTGAAGTAACAACTACTTCAGGAACCGTTTGAAAATCGGTTGTACTATTTATAAAATAGAAGTAAGGAGCAGTTCCACCATCAGGATAAATTGTTATTTCACCATCATTACAAGTTAAGGGACTTGTAATTGCTGCAGTTACAGTTAATAAAGGTGGTTCTACAATAATTACATCTTCAGTGTAAGTACAACCATCTTCAGTTTCGACTGTAGCGGTATAAGTTCCTGGATTTAAATTTTCAAAAGCATGAGTGTTTTCTAATATTGGGCCAACACTATTAACTAGAATTCCGTTTTGGAATAGTTCAAATGTATATTGTGGTTCTACATCATTAGCTGCTAGTTGTATGGTTCCTAGATCACCATTACAGAATGGTTGAATAATTGTAGATGATACAGTAAAATCACGAACTCTTATTTGAACATCTGGTACTGTAAATACACATGGATTAGTATCTACACCGACCTGTCTTATATATACAGTATAAATTCCAGCTGCTGTAACAGTAAAAATATTACTTGATTGATAATTAACATCATCTAAACTATATTCATAACCAGAAGGCACGTCATTTACAGTAATACTTCCATCAGTTGTACAAATTATGTCTGTTGATTCAACTGTAGGATTTAAAACATTTTGGTATACATTAAAATAAAATTGAACAAAACATCCTCCGTCATAGTTAATTGTTATTCTGAATTGGCCAGATGTATTTGCTAAATAATTTGGTCCATTTGCAACTTCATTCCACACACAACTATTATCTTCATTTGCGCAATCGCTATTTGAAACAGCAGTACAACTAGTTTCATCTAATTGTTCCCAAATAACAGATTCCGCACCAGCTATACTAGTTTCAATTAAAGTAGAATCATTAATACCACATAAAAATATATTTGGTAATAATTTTCCGTTATCAGGACAAGTGACTACTTCGTCGGCATAAGGTATTACGGGATTTTCAATAGCACCACCAAATAATTCGACAACAAATTCCTGTTGAATAGATTGACAAGGTGCAATAGCTGTATTATAAACATAATATGTACCTGTTTGATCAACAGTAATATTTTGACCTGTACCAATCACAGGTGTACCTGATTCATTAGTTGACCATGAATAAGAATCATAACCATCAGCAGCTGTTAACTCTAAAGTCGCTCCACAAAGAATTTCATTTTGTGTAAATTCACAATCTAAATTCGCTAAAAAGTTAGTAGCTTGAGGCGTAATTAAACACCCTGTATTAGCATTTAAACTAGGATCGTCTGTAATTTCAAAATTTGGATTGAAAAACCCATTGTATGTTGCATAAGCTTGATTGTTAATTATATTAGAACAAGCATCTGCTAGTTGGTTACAAGCATCAACTACACGTGCCTCAATCCTAATCTCATAAACAGGATCATTTTCTTCGACTAAATAATCTTCAATATCTAAAATTAATTCACGCGTAATTGGATCGTAACTAGCTACTGTAACTCCTGGTGGTAAAATTAAATCCGTTGGAAAGTCAAACAAAATATTAACAGGAAGTATATCTCTTATTTGAAAATTAGTAGCATTATCATTTCCTGTATTTTGAAAACCAATAACATAATTTAAACTATCACCTAAACCTACTTCAAGTCCTCCAATATTATTACCCGCATCATCCTCTACAATTTTTGTTAAAACAATGTTAGGTTCTATTATCTCTACCGCAAAAGCGAAAAAATAAGGAAAATAAGTATCTCCACTAGTTTCTAATCTAACCGTCGCAGAAGTGGCATCATTTGCAATTACAGTATTACCTGGATTAGGTATTGATAAAATACCTGTGTCAAATCCTAAGGTATTAGTACTATTAGGATTACGATTATTTACTGGAGTAGCATTTAATTGAGTAACAGAACTATTAAAAAAGTTGTTTACGGGTCTATCCGCAGCAGATAGTGCAGTACCATTTAATCTTAATCTATCTCCAGGAATTGGTTTATCACCTTCTAAAGCTGCAAAAGCAAAATTAGCTCTAACAGGTGCAGGACCTGGTATTGTTCTAAATCCATTAATAGGGATATCTGCTGTCGGGTTTTGAGAGGCACTTATAGCACTAAAACCATCAAAACTTGTGATAGATTTTCCTGGCAAAGTTGGGTCTTCAAAAACTATAAATAAAGACCATCCAGCTGATTGACCAGTTCCATTATAAGGTGTGAAGTTAGAGGTTTCTCCTGTACCAGATGATACGTTGGCTACAGTATATGTACCTAAATCATTACCTAATGCTGTAACTATGTTTGTGACATCAGCATAACATGCGTAGGAAAAACTATTACCACCATCAACTGAGTTACCATTAGCATCATAAATAACTGTTCCTTGGATATCTGTATAATCACCTACTGGACCTTTGAATTTGATATCTCTTATGGGTTCAGTACCTGGATTTACTGCTCCCCAATATAAACCAGCATATTTAATTTCATAACAGTTAGGATTTGGTATCTCTAAATCAGCACTAGAAGAACTAAATGTGGTATTGTCATTATCAATATCAATATAGTTCATTTCTACATTGTGATTGAAAGATGAGTTATTATTGAAAGCATTATTACTTGGGCCTAAAATATTATTCCCAATTAATAAAATATCTCCTTTTAAATCATCATCAAATCGAGGTGTAAATCCTTGAAAGTTTTGAGCGACCATTGAATAACTACATAGGAACAGTAGAAATAAAATGGTAATCTTAGAATAAGTAGGTTTTTCCATGATACTATTATTTTTTTAATCTATTTTCAAAGGATGTTTTCTGATAATAGATAAGGGATTAATTTACTTTATTATTATTCAATCTTTACAATTGACATGTTTTTATTGTATGGCTTATCTTTTATTGAATTAGAAGCCTTATTTGCATTTTGAATACTATTATATTTATCGTAATAGATATAATATTTACTTGTATTTACATCATAAAAGAAATTAATATCATTACGACCTGCTTGTACAGCCTTAGTTAAAAATTCATCACGTTTTTTAACATCAGTATGTACTGCTAATACTAAATAAAATCCTTTTTCTTCTCTATTAATATTTTTAAGAATTTCTATACCATTTTGTTTTTCACCAAAATCAAAATCTTCTTCTGTTAATGGTGTATTACTTAATGTAGTTGTTTCTTTTATTTTCTTTAGTGCTGCACGATCTTCTTCATATCGCTCTCCTTCATTTTCGAAAGTTGCACGTTTAATTCTCCTTCTTCTTTCAAATTCAGTAGATATTTTGATTTGTTCTAACCTTGTTTCTAGTCTATTTTTAGCATTGATAGCTAATGCTTGTTCAGATTCTAGTTCTTTAATCTTTTTTGTAAAGAATAAATTTACATTATCTAACATTTCAACATCAGAATTAGATTGCTCTTCGTAAAGCTTTTTAAGATTTGTAATCTCTTCGTTTCTTTCTGCTATATTAGCATCTAACTGTAATTTAATTCTATTTAATCTATTATTTTCTTCAGTAATACTTTTGAAAGCTTTAGGCTTAACTGCAATTCCTTGTTCCCCTAAATCATTTTCTTCTTTTAAATCTCTTAAATCATCATCTTTAACTTGAATAATATCCTCAAAACGTTGTAATAAATCGTCTTGAGCCTCTTTAGATTTATCTGCTTGTTTTGTTAGAGCTAATAATTCTTTTCCCGCATCAGTAATAGGCTCTATTTTTGCTTCTTCTTTAGCTTTCTGTTCAGCTAAACGTGCAGCTTCAGCATCAGCTTCTTCTTTAGCTTTCTGTTGTGCCAAA
>NZ_BCBW01000014.1:0-83403 GCF_001315805.1 Olleya sp. ITB9 | reverse complement strand
CTTCTTCTTTAGCTTTTTGTTGTGCCAAACGTGCAGCTTCAGCATCAGCTTCTTCTTTAGCTTTGTTTTCTTTTAAATTGTTTAACTCAGCTAGTCTCTCTGCTTTAAGATTTTCTCTTTCTTGTAATTTCGCTAATCTTTTTGCTTCTAATTCAGCTTTTTCTAGTTTTTTTCTTTTAGCAACAGCTTTACGATCTACTTTTACTGTTGATGTTCTTTTATTTTTTCTAGGATTTCCGGACAAAAGACTACTAATTTCATCATCACCACTATAATAGTAGCGTTTTTTGTTTTTAAACCTATAGGCTAGTGATATTTCATGTGATGGACCAAAATCTGTTAAGTCTCCAATAGCTTTTTCAAAATTGTATTCAATTGCTATTTGATTTGTAATATTTAAACCTAATCCTGCAGATGCACCATATAAAGTGTTATATCCAATTTGTCCCCAAATACCTTTAGGAACAGTCCACATTGCTAAACCAGAGATGATAGTTTTATCTTTTGTAAACTCAGACTTTATCAAACCAGAAAATTTGGTTTCGTCAAAAAAACCACGTGTATCAAAATAACCTGTATACATTAAATGAGCTTGAATACCTTGTTCGGGATTATCTTCAAGCATTAGGGAAGTTTGCAAATTATAGGCTACTATATTTTTTAGAGAAACACCAAAATCAAAAAAACCAGTACCATAATTAATTCCTGGATTAACGGTTAATAAGAAATTTTCTGGAACATTTTCAATTGATGGATCATCAAAATTAACAACAACACTTCCTGTATTTAAACCACTTTTGTATGCACCAATATTAAGACCAAAAGTTAGGTTACTATCTCTGTCTAATTCTACATTATAGGCAAAATTTAAAATCCCTCCAAATGTTGTTAGTACACCATAATTTTGCTGAAATACTCCTATTCCTGCACCAATATTTTCACCAAATCTTCCGGAATAACTAGCCAAATAGGTTAGGGGAGCGTTTTCAAACTGAACCCACTCACGTTTATTAGATATACTAATATATTTATTTTGCTCTCTTACAAAACTAAATGTAGGATTTATTGTGTAACGATTAAATGTTAATGAGTTTCTTAAAGGCATATTGAATGCAACAATCCCATCATCTACCTGAGATAATGAGACTTGAAATGTACATATACATAAAAGTAAAATTAAAAAATACTTATTCATTTTATTTTATGATGGTTATCGAACCTTTTTTTACTTGGTTATCTGATGTTGTAATAATGTAATAAAACACCTTGTTTATATTAGTTAGTTCAAGATCGTTTTCTGGCCAATTATTTAAATATTCATTAGATTGAAAAACGACTTCACCACGGTTTGTTAGAATTGTTATTTGGGTATCAGAACCAGCAGTGTATTCCTGTGGTATTATCCATGTATCATTAATATTATCTCCATTTGGACTAATAAGGTTTGGGATTTTATCAATATCTGGAAAAGGATTAAAAGGCTCAATTATTGAGAAAAAGAAAGACACAGAAGTCTCACAACCTTGAGTTTCTGTGACTATTATTTCGTAATCACCTAATTCTGTTGCATTAAAGTTATTTTGTGTAACACCAGATATTATTTGACCGTTTAGAAACCATTGATATTCTGGTGATATAGCAGTGTCAGATAGAATTACAGATAAAGATTCTCCTTCAGCTAATTCGTTAGTGTCATCAACATTAATAGCTCCAATAAATTCTTGGCTATCTAAAATTATTTCACCTGCTCCAGAGCATCCTCCTAAATCAACTTGTACAGCAAATGTTCCAGACTCAGTAGTTTCATAACTTTGCTCTGTTGCGTCTGGAATTATAATGCCATTCTTGTACCATTGGTAACTGTTTCCGTTAACTGTACTTAATACTGTTGCTCCTTGATCTGGACAAAAGTTCGTACCTAAGCTAGAACTTATTTCTATATTTGTTACGCCTGATGTTGATTCACTAATTGTTACACGGTTAGAAAATGAATCTGATGTACAACTACCATAATTAGTTTCTACAAAATATGTACCTTCTTCATCTACTGACAAACTAGATCCCTCACCAACAAACTCTGATGTCGTTGGACCAGTTTCTCTATACCACAAATAAGTTAATGATGGATAAATTAAAGGTGAAATATTATTACCTGTCCCTGGATTGTCGATGGTTAATAAATAACTACTACCAGAACAATAAGCTGCTGTAGATACTAAATTATTGATCGTAAAAGGAATGTCGTGTAATTTATAATACGCAGCAAAAGGATCTGAAGGGGTACTTGTTGCTACAGGAGCACTACTTTTTATACGAATTCTGTATCCTTCACCTGCAGTATTTTCTGGAAACTGAAAGTTTAAAGTAGCAGGAGATGTTATAACTTGTCCTACTTCTGTAATAAAAATATTAGTAGGATTACTAAAATCTCCATTAGAATCTGACAGTTCTATTGTAAATTGATTAGAAGCCTCAACACTTTCATCTGGTGCAAAAACAAAAGTGGCAGAAAAAGTATTAAAACCCTCATTTGCACAAGCTTGACTAAAACCTAGTTGTGGTTTACTAATGACTATTTGTGCGTTAGCTGTATTTAAAACAGTAATTACAAACAAACTTACTATTAAATATAGCTTTGAATTTTGGGAGATGGTTTGCATTTGGTTGGTCAGTAATCTTCTATACTATATAAATAATATTTATGTTAATAAATTAAATACCTGTATTATTAGTTATCTGTCTTAGAGGCAGCAATTTTATTTATGATTAATCTATAATCAGGTCTATCTGTACTTTGAGCATCAATAAAAGTTTCGCTATCTGGTCCTTTAGAGTAAACATTATTAAATGCACGACTACCATACCAGTTTTCTAAATCTTCATTTACAGTTGTGTTTTTAACGAAGATATTACCTTCACAATTATTAAAATAAGTACTAGTAAATTGAATCTTATCAAGACTCTCACTATTAACTCTAATTTTACTATCTAAATATACTGCTGGTTTAAATCCTGAAATAACACTTTTATCAATACTAAAATTAGCGTCTCTACCTATAAATATTGCTTCATTTACTAATCCTACTTGAATATCATAACTTAAATCTTTACTAACATTAATTAATGTTAAGTTTTCTGCTGTTAGTGTAGTATTGATTTCTGCAAAAGCTTCATCATCATCATTATTTAATGCATATATACATCTTGAAGCTTGAGCACCTGAAATGTATGGAGATTTTACAGCTAATGAGTTCATTAACCTACACTGAGCACCATTACTAACTTTAAAATCATTAGCGCTTGATTTGTATGACACAAACTTTTCTAATTCTACTTGGCCTCCTTTGACACTAAAAGAGTTACCTCTACATAAACTAACCATAATATTACTTAATATGGTTTCACTACCAACTCCAGCTAGAGTTAATCCATTAAAATAACCATATTCCTTTGTTCTTTTTCCAGCATATTCGATTCGAACATATTCCATTACTCCTGAATTACTTTCTGGATTATCACCTCCGTAAGCAATATTTTTTGAATTAGAAGAGCTTAAACCATAATTTAATCTTTCAGAAATACCTTCTTTTGTGGTTGGAGCATCACCTAGAATAAAAATACCACCCCAGTCTCCTGGTTTTTTTAAACTTTGACTTGAAGTAAAAACTATTGGATCTGTACTTTCACCAACTGCCATAATTTTAGAACCATTAGTTATAGTCAGAGTAGCTTTAGTTTTGAAATCACCAATAATTACTGTTCCAGGTTCTATTGAAAGTGTTGTACTATCTGTTACAAAGACATCACCCATTAATATATACGTGTTTCTTTTAAGTAACTTAGTGTCTTTTGTTATATCACCACTGATTATCTGATTAGGCTTTCTGTAATCAGTTTTGTTAGGCGTAAAATCGGTCCAAGGATTCAACCAATTATCAAATCCAGTAATACCTTTTTCTTGTTGTGCTAGTGCATTACTAAAGATAAACATTAGTAATATTGAGGTAAAAAGTAGTTTTTTCATAATGTTATTTCATTTAATGAATGACTAATTAATTTGTATTAAAATCAAATATAAACATAAAAATCATTTAAAATGCGTTTTTTTACGTTAAAATGTAAATTCACATCTAAAACCGAACGAATTATACTTTGTTATTGAACGATTATTTGATGTTAAAGTTCTAATTTAGTCCACTTTAAAGTCGTCATAAGTAAATAACGATTTAATAGTTTGTTCATAAAACAGTATTGCAGTAATAATATTACTTGTGTCAGAATATGGTAAAATTAACCTTTGAAAATCTACTGTTCTGTCAAAATACTCAACAGAAGCTTCTTGATTTGCTTCAAGTGTTTTTTTGTTTTCTTTAGTTTCTGGTATACCAACTGATGCCATTGTTACATTAGGTTTTGTTGCAAAAGCAATATTAGGTAAAATATTAACTAATACTTCGATACGTTGAATGTATAAGGTTAACAATTGACCTTTCTGTAATTTGTTAAGTTCTTCTAAAGTATGATATTTGTTAATACTTACTTTCCCCGAAATTAATCTCGGTGAAGATTTTTGCGCATAGCCAATAGAGACTATTATAAAAAATATAACGGTTAATAAAGTAGTTTTTGTTTTCATTTGTAAGGTATTTAATGTGTAATGATGAAACAAATCTATATAAATAATTAAAATAAACAACAGAATTCAGTTTTTTTTTGTTAAATCAGATTCTGTGTAGCGTAAAATAATCAGTCAAACGACTTATTTCGGGGTTAAAATGCATATATTTACGATGAATCACAACCGGTTCAATTCATCTTTTTAAAGCTTTAAATAATGTGTATTATATACATAAGTTATTTTGTTTCAATTAACTAATGCAAAGATAATACCATAATTTGTTAAAAAAAATCTAATACACAAATGTTTTCTAATGTTGCTATATAGTCGATGACTTTGCATATAATTCGGATTAACAGTAAAACAAGGTGTTTTTTCACAATATACACAACTAAGTGCTTGATATTTATGTAATTATAAGCTATTTAAAAATATCAAAAATTATGATATTTTTAACATTTATTCATTAAAACAAAAAAAATAAAAAAAAAATATTTTTTTTGATAAAATAAACAAACAATCTTTTTTGTATTAAAAATATGACGATAAAAATGATTTAATTACCCTAATAATAGGATGAAATTAATTCATATTCAACAATTACAATAGTTCAATTTTTTTGATTTTTATATGATTAATTAAATTTCTTAGTAATTTTATTAAAAACTTTTCCTTGATTTTTAATTCTTGATATTATTTACATAAAATGAAAATATACGAAACACTTATCATAGGAGGTGGACAAGCAGGCTTCTCTGTAGCGTATTTTTTGAGGAGATACAAAATTGATTATTTAATATTGGACGATCAAGATAAAGCTGGAGGTTCGTGGTTACAAACATGGGATAGTTTAAAATTATTTTCTCCTACACAATTCAGTTCTTTATCTGGTTGGGCAATGCCAAAAGGAAATAAAGAATATCCAAGCAAAATGGATTTTATTAGATATATGGAGCAATATCAAGCCCGTTATAAATTTAATATAGAACGTCAAACTAAAGTATTAGAAGTGTATAAAATGGACTTTGGTTTTAAAGTTAAAACTAAAACTGGTTATTATTACTGCAAAACATTAGTTAGCGCAACAGGCACAGCTCAAAATCCGTTTATACCTAAATACACTAATAAAGAACAATTTTCCGGTACCATGTTGCATTCTTCTAATTATAAAAATGCTGATACTTTTAAAAACAAATCTGTTTTAATTGTAGGAGGAGGGAACTCTGGATCTCAAATTTTAGCAGAGGTGTCAAAAGTTGCAAATACACAATGGGTAACAATGACTGAACCAAGTTTTTTACCAGATGATATTGATGGACGTTATTTATTTAATGATGCAACAGATAAGTTTTATGGTAAATTAGGTAAAACTAAAGCGGGATCAAAAACATCTTTAAGTGACATAGTAATGGTCCAAAGTGTAAAAGAGGCGAGAAATAGAGGTATATTACATGCTAAAAGACCTTTTAAAGCTTTTTATAAACATGGAGTTATTTGGGAAGATGATACAAAAACTAAGTTTGATGTAGTGATTTGGTGTACAGGATTTAAAGCTAACCTAAAACATTTACAAAAGTTAGACATTATAGAAAACAATAAAATTGAAACAAGCTATACACAATGTAAAAAACTACCTAACTTATGGTTAGTTGGCTATGGTAGTTGGACTGGTTTTGCATCTGCAACTATTTATGGTGTTGGCAAAACTGCTAGACATACCGTAAACAATATCGTTTCGTTATTAAGAACTTAAATTAAGTAAAAACATTTATCAATTCTATGACTAGAAAAGATACATTTTAATAACGTTTTTTATAAAAATTCAACCAAAAAAAGCCCATTAAAACTTATGTTTAATGGGCTTTCAACTATTACATGTAATAATTAATTATTTTTAGAAGATCCTTTAAATCTGTAAGTAATACCAAAATTAACACCAAAAGAAGAATAAGGTACTTTTTGAGATAACTGTTTAGAGCTATCTGTATTGTTGTTTGGTAAGTTGTCTACGTATGTTGTTTTTTTATTTACACCTTCTGGTAAGTTATCTATAGTATATAAACCTGCTTGAGCAACGGTACCATCTGGTAAGAATAAATCTGTATTAAATTCAGATAATTCAGAATCTTTACGCTTTAAGCTAATTCCATAATATTCCGCTTCTACAAATAAATTTAAATTATTATTTATATTAAACTTGTAACCTAAAGCACCAACAAATCCTAAAGGGAAGTGACCATGAAAGTCTTCTTTATAGTTAGTTTCAGTATAAGATCCTTGAGGTAATCCAAACGCATTAGCTTCTGCTTCAGATAAAACTTGTTGTCTGTAAACAACAGCTTCTGTTTTACCTCCAATTTTTACTAATGCTCCAAAACGACCGTAAAGGTTATCAGTAAACTTATATACTAAAGCTAAAGAACCTCCAAAAGCACGAGATCTTGCTACAGCGTCTATTTCAGTACCAGGTATGCTTACCATAGACACATCCTGATCATCACCATTAAGGTATCCAACACTTAAATCTGCACCAAATGATTCGTTAAAATAATATGTACCTCTTAGTTGTACATTTACACCTTCACCATAACTACCATAAGAGTTTTCTGTTTGAGAAATATTAATGCTTTCTCCTAATTTCATTTCTGCACTTCCAGCAGCATAACCTGTACTTACAGATAACTCTAACTGAGCCAATGAGATTGTACTAATTAATAATGCTGCAAACACTAAGTATACTTGTTTCATAATTTGAGTTTTATTTTTGTTAAATTAAAAATGACCAAAATTTTAGCTTTCTAACTAAAATTTAAATCGGCTGCAAATATACTTTTTTTGTTGACTTTTCTTAATATTACCCTAAAACTATTATGTTAAAATGCCAATGATAGTAAGACTTTCCGAGAACCATCTGATTGTCAGCATGTATATACTAGACTAAAATTAATATATTGACTGATGTTTTGTAAGAAATCACTTTAATGGATGTAATAATCCAATTTTTATTACTAAAAAATTATTTAAAAAATAATTTGAGAGCTATTTTTTAATAACATAACGTCAAAAAGTTAATTTTAATATCAAATCAATATTTAGGCTGTTTTTAAACATGTGTTTGATTTGTATTTTAAACTTCCTGATAATTGTGTATTTATTTTTTTTAGGATAGAATCATGAATATTGAAAATATGAAATTCACATATAATTCAATATTAATAATGTAATATGTTATATTAGCGTATTTAACACGCATAACATGCAACAATCTATACAACTTTCTGTTGATGCTGTTGTTTTTGGATATGAATCTGGAACAGTATCTGTACTTTTAATTAAAAGAAAATATGAACCTTTTAAAGGTCAATGGGCTATTCCTGGAGGTTTTGTTTTAAATAAGGAATCTTTAGAGGAAGCTGTCCAAAGAGAACTTAAAGAAGAAACAGGCTTAGAGATTAATTACCTAGAACAGTTATATACTTTTGGTAATCCTGATAGAGATCCTAGAAATAGAGTAGTATCTGTTGCATATTTTGGATTAATTAAACCTAGTGCATTTAAAATATTTGCTTCAACAGATGCTGAAGCAGTACAATGGTTTGATATTAATGAATTACCAAATTTATCTTTTGATCATGATAGTATCTTAAAATTGGCTATCAATAGGTTACAAAATAAAATGACCTATGAGCCTATTGGTTTTGAATTATTAGATAATAAATTCCCTTTCTCTGATATCGAAAAACTTTATAGTTCACTTCTTGGTAGAGCTATAGATAGAAGAAACTTTAGAAAAAAACTATTAAGTTTTAATATTTTAGACGAGTTAAACGAGAAAACATCAAAAGGATCTGGTAGACCTGCTAAATTATTTAAATTCAATAAAAAAAGGTACTTCAAACTAAAAGAAGAAGGTATCATTTTTGATATATAAATCAATTAAAAACTATTTGCGTAAAAAAAACACAAATAAATTTGTTTTCAACATTTAAGCGCTATATATTTGTGTTATAATTACGCAAATTAAATTATTATGAACGGATTACTATTAACTGACGGTTATAAAACAGGACACCACCAACAATATCCAAAAGGAACAGAAGAAGTGTATTCTAATTGGACACCAAGAAGTAATAAATATGCACCTAAAGGTTGCGACAAGGTATTATCTTTTGGTCAGCAATATGTGTTTAAATGGTTACATGATTATTTTGAAGATAATTTTTTTTCTAAACCAAAAGCTCAAGTTTGTAATGAGTTAAAAGAAGAATTGTCGTTGTATTTAGGTACAGATTATGATGTAACACATTATGAAGAATTACACGATTTACAATATTTACCTATAAAAGTAAAATCTTTACCTGAAGGTGTAGAAGTACCAATTAGAGTACCTATGGTAACTGTCGTGAATACTGATAAAAAATTCTATTGGATAACTAATTTTCTAGAAACCATATTATCTACAATGTTATGGCAACCAATGACATCTGCTTCAATAGCATTACGTTACAAAAGAATATTTAAAAATTGGATTCTTAAAACGGATAAAAATAATTTAGCCTTTATTGATTTTCAAGGACATGATTTTTCAATGCGAGGGATGGGAGGATTGCAAAGTGCTATATCTTCAGGTATGGGCCACGCTTCTGTTTTTTTAGGTTCAGATACATTGCCAATAATTAGTAGTTTACGTAACTATTATAAAGCAGAAGGTTTTGTTGTAGGCTCTGTAAATGCTACTGAACATTCAGTAATGTGTGCAGGTACAAAAGATGACGAAATAGGAACTTTTAAAACTTTAATGAATACTTATCCTACTGGAATTCTATCTGTAGTAAGTGATACCTGGGATTTATGGAAAGTTTTAACTGACTATTTACCAATATTAAAAGACGACGTTTTAGCTAGAGATGGAAAATTAGTTATAAGACCAGATAGTGGAGATCCTGTAGATATTATTTGTGGTGAAGCAAGTGAGTTAGGAGGTAAGCTACCAAAAGATAAAGGTGTAGTAGAATTACTTTGGGACATTTTTGGAGGAACGGTAAACGATCAAGGATTTAAAGTTTTAGATAGTCATATAGGTGCTATTTATGGAGACAGTATTACAACTGAAAGAGCAGAAAATATTTGTCAGCGTTTAAGCAATAAAGGTTTTGCAACTAGTAATGTGGTTTTAGGTATAGGATCATTCACCTATCAGTTTAATACAAGAGATACATTTGGATTTGCAATGAAAGCAACTTCAGTAGTGGTTAACGGAAAGCGAAGAGAGGTTTTTAAAGATCCAATTACAGATGATGGTGTAAAAAAATCTGCTAAAGGATTGATAAAAGTAGACTTAGTTGATGGTGAGTATGTTTTGGTAGATCAGGTTACTCCTGAAGAAGAGAACAAAGGTGAGTTACAGGTAATTTATGAAAATGGACAGTTTTTAAATCCAATTACTTTACAAGAAATAAGAGATAGAGTGAATAAAACTTTATAGTTATGGAATACGAAATAAAAAAATTTAAAGACGGACAAGTAACTGCCAAAATTATTGAAAATGGTGATTTGGAAGTTAAAATCCGTGGTAATAGTTATGAAGATTTATTTGCTACTGCTGCAATAAAAGAAGCTTGGGATGCAGAAAATACAACAAACAAAAAAGCCATAGCGACATTAACCATTTACTGTTTGATAGGTCAACGTTCTGACAGACGTTTTAATAAAGGTGAATCTTTTGATTTAAAAGTTGTTAGTAATTTTATAAATACAATGCAATTTGATAACGTTTCTATTTTACATCCTCATAGTCCAATATCATTGGCTTTAATAAACAATTCAGATAAAATTTCACATTTTAAATTTGTAGAAAAGGCTTATAATTTAATAGGAAAACCAGTATTAGTTAGTCCAGATGCTGGTGCCTATAAAACTACCCATGACATTGCAGAAAAACTAAATGCAGATTTGGTTCCTTCTAATAAAGTAAGGGTTGATGGAGCACCTCTAATTAGTATTCAAGGAGAGGTGAATAATAAAGAATGTTTAATTGTTGATGATTTAGCAGATGGTGGCAGGACCTTTAAGTTTTTAGCGGAAGCTTTAAAAAAACAAGGTGCCTCTAAAGTGTTTTTATACGTTACACATGCTCAGTTTAATTATGGTTTTGATGAATTAAAAGAAACAATTGACCATATTTATTGTACCAATAGTTATAAAGATATAAATGATGACTTTGTTACTCAATTTAAAATTTCAGCATTTAATACATAAAATACCTGTTGCCTGAGAATCGCGTATTTGAAAATTTTAGTACAATTATCCAGAATATTAAAAATATAAAAAAGCCAATTTGAAATTAATCAAATTGGCTTTTCCTTTATTTCTATTTTAAAACATTAATTAGAAATCACTTGTTTTACAATTTTACCATTATTTGTTGTTAAGCTAATAAATAGCATTTGATTTTCTGTTCCTGTTAAATCTACTTTAATTACATAATCTTGTGATGCTTTAGTTTTTAAATTATCTATTTGTTTTATTAAAGTTCCTCTAACGTCAAAAATTTCAATCTTAACAGAAGTATCATAAGGTGTAGAATATTTAAGATTTAAAATACCTTTAAATGGTACAGGATATATATCTAAATTAATAACTGCAATTCTTGATGGTGTTCCATTACTACAAATATCTCCAATACCATCTTGATTACTATCTAATTGATCTGGATTGTAATAATAAACACAATTATCTACACAATCTGCAACTCCATCTTGATCTGTGTCTTCAAATCCTTCGTCAATAAGTCCGTCATTATCATTGTCAATTCCGTCGCAAACTTCTTCAATAGTGTCTCCTTCACAAACATCTCCAATACCATTATTGTTTTCATCCTCTTGATTTGGATTTGCTATTAAAGGACAATTATCTACGCAATCTGCAACGCCATCTTGGTCTGTATCTTCAAATCCTTCGTCAATAAGTCCGTCATTATCATTGTCAATTCCGTCGCAAACTTCTTCAATAATGTCTTCTTCGCAAACATCTCCAATACCATTATTGTTTTCATCCTCTTGATTTGGATTAGCTATTAAAGGACAATTATCTACGCAATCTGCAACTCCATCTTGGTCTGTATCTTCAAATCCTTCGTCAATAAGTCCATCATTATCATTGTCAATTCCGTCACATACTTCTTCAGTTGTGTTTTCTTCACAAACATCTCCAATACCATTATTGTTTTCATCTTCTTGATTTGGATTTGCTATTAAAGGACAATTATCTACGCAATCTGCAACGCCATCTTGGTCTGTATCTTCAAAACCTTCGTCAATAAGTCCATCATTATCATTGTCAATTCCGTCACATACTTCTTCAATAGTGTCCTCTTCACAAACATCTCCAATACCATTATTGTTTTCATCTTCTTGATTTGGATTAGCTATTAAAGGACAATTATCTACGCAATCTGCAACTCCATCTTGGTCTGTATCTTCAAATCCTTCGTCAATAAGACCGTCATTATCATTGTCAATTCCGTCGCAAACTTCTTCAGTTGGATCTGGGTCTTCTAAATCTATAATTGCATCAAAAGGGTAGGAGTGGATTTCTCCTGAGTTTTGTAATAATACCTCTGCAATTATTTGTCCGTCAATATTAGAGTTGCTTTGGTTGTAAAAATTGGCATTAGGAGCATAAATTGTACCATATATTTGTGCACCTCCTGTGTAATCTATTGTAGTACTAACATTTGGAAAGTTATATAATATAGAAGAAGCATACTCTAATGGGCTTCCAACAATATTTGGCCAGCTATTTATAGTTACCACTTCAGGATCACTACTACTATCTGTAATATTTACAATAAAAGGTGTTGAAGAAGAAGGTGTAATATCTATGAATTTAATTTCGCTTAATTGATTAAATTCATTAACCGTAAGATTTATAACGTTGGTTTGATTGACTGTTAAATTAACCCATAATTTACCAGAATTAAGTTCATTTTCATTCCATGTAACATTAGTTGCTTGGGCTTCTAAAATATCCGAAATAGAAGTGAATTGATTAAATGCACCTGTAAAATCTATTTGTGGGTTATCAGAAATAGACGCTGTCTCTTGATTGGTTGATAATTCAATTTTTGGATTACTATTAAAAGTCCCATCTAAATACGTAATTCTTGTATTTATAGGTGTGTTATTATTATCAACATTAAAAATACTACTTGTAGATAAATCACCTATTTTAATATAATTATTATCTAAAATGTGTAATTGTCCAGACACATAATTGACTTGTTGATTAACAACCAAAGCTGTAGGTTGTGCATCATTATTAAAATAGTTTACACCTCCAAAAATATTAAAACTACCATCTATGGTAAAGCTTCCACCTACAGCCCATGAGCCTTCAGATTCTGTTCCCATAGCAATAGCATCTCCAGAAGTAAAGACAGTAAAGTTATTAGCAGCTTCAGTAGGATTGAGGGGTTCATTTTGTGCTATTAGTGTAGCACTAACACTTGAAAAGACTAAGCCCAATGTAAAAAAATTGTGCTTTAATCTACTAAATTGTAATTTTTTTGTTTTCATTTAATGGTTGATTTGGAATTATTTATAGTTTATTTTTTAAGTTAAATTTACTAAAATTTTAAAGCTTCTAATTGTAAAATAGTATCAGTCCAACCTTTATCCTTTAAAAGTTGAATTGCTATTTTGCTACGTACTCCCGATTTACAATACACAATTAAGTCTTTATTTGTATTGATTTCATTGAATCTATTGGGTAATTCTCCTAATGGAATATGTTGTCCACCTATATGATGAATAGCCCTTTCATTAGCTTCTCTAACATCCAATAAATTATATTTTTCAGGATTTTGATTTAATTGTTTTATTGTGATACTTTGAAAACCTTGCTTAACTAAACCACAACTTAAATCATAATTTGAATCTAAAGTTTTAATAGCTATAGCTGCATTCTTTTTAAAATCTAGCAGTAATTGTGTCATTGTAAGGGCATTAAAATTGAGTAACTTACCTGATAAAATATTTCCAATATTGCAGATTATTTTTATGACTTCGTTAGCTTGAAAGCTACCAATTATACTAGGTAAAACACCTAAAACACCAATTTGAGAACAATTAGGAACAGTGTTTGGATTTGGTGCTGTTGGATACAAACACCTGTAAGTTGGTCCGTTTTGATAATTAAATACTGAAACTTGACCTTCAAATTTAAAAATAGAACCAAATACAACAGGTTTATTAGTTAAAACTGCTGCATCATTAACCAAGTAACGTGTAGGGAAATTATCACTACCGTCGACTATGATGTCGTACTTAGAAAATAAATTCATCACATTTTTTGATGTTAACTTTTCTATATACGTTTGAAAGGTTACAAATGGATTTAATTTTGATAATTTTTTTATAGATATTTCTGCTTTAAATTTGCCAATATCATTATGTGTGTATAATATCTGACGTTGCAAATTACTTTGATCAATAGTATCATGATCGATAATACCAATAGTACCAACACCTGCAGCTGTAAGATATTGTAAAATAGGACATCCTAAACCTCCAGCGCCAACAACCAAGACTTTGGCTTGTTTTAATTTTAATTGTCCTTTTATTCCAATTTCATCTAAAATAAGATGACGATCATATTGTTTTTGTTCTTGATTTGATAGTGTCATTATTCCCAATTATTTGACCAGTCTTTCCAAACGACTTCCAGTCCTTTATTTTTTAACATTTCAGCAATTGCTTCAGTAGATCTTTCATCAGATATTTCAAACTGTTCTAGGGATTGAGGATCTACAGCATAACCACCAGGATTTGTCTTTGATTCTGCACTAATAGAGGTAATTCCTAAATTGACAATATTATTTCTAAATATTTCGCTTTCTCGAGTAGAAATAGATAGTTCTACGTCTTCATCTAACAACCTAAAAGCACATATTAATTGTACTAAATCTGGATCTGTCATTTCTACTTTAGGTTCTAATCCACCAGAATGTGGTCTTAATCTTGGAAATGAGATAGAATATTTTGTTTTCCAATAAGTTTTTTGCAGATATCTTAAATGTAAGGCTGTAAAAAAGCTATCAGCACGCCAATCCTCTAAACCAAATAAAGCACCTAATCCTATTTTGTGAATTCCTGCTTTGCCAAGTCTATCTGGTGTATCTAATCTAAAGTCAAAATTAGATTTTTTACCCTTAGGATGGTGTTTTTTATACTCGTCTCTATGATATGTTTCTTGGTATACTAAAACAGCGTATAAACCATTATCAATTAGTTGTTCATATTCTTCTTGATGTAGTGGTTGAACCTCGATAGTGATATTAGCAAAATGTGATCGTATTAATTGTATGGCATTGCTTATATAGCTAATGCCAACGGTTTTATTAGCTTCACCAGTGACTAACAATATATGATCATACCCTTTAGATTTAATATACTCAACCTCTTTTAAAATTTCAGTATTAGTTAAGGTACGTCTCGCAATTTTATTAGTCATACTAAAACCACAGTAGGTACAAATATTTTGACACTCGTTACTTAAATACATTGGGGAATACATTTGAATGGTATTACCAAAGCGTTTTTTAGTTAATTGCTGACTTAGCTGCGCCATTTGCTCTAAAAAGGGTTTAGCTGCAGGAGATATTAAGGCTTTAAAATCTTCTAGATCTCGTTTAGTTTTGTGTAACGCATGTAAAACATCGGTTTCGGTTTTATCAAAAATGCTTTTTAGAGTTGTATCCCAATCATAAGTATCAAATATGTCTTTAAAATGACTCATAACGATTAATTTAAAAAACTAGTTAATGGACTGCTAGCTTCTGCTTTTTTATTTATTACAGGAGCTAGTTTGGCTTCATAAGCTATTCTACCAGCTTCTACTGCTAGTTTAAAGGCTTCAGCCATTTGTACTGGATTAGGAGACACTGCAATTGCTGTATTTACTAAGACAGCATCTGCACCAAGTTCCATTGCAAAAGCTGCATGTGAAGGTGCACCAATACCAGCATCTACTATTACAGGCACATTACTTTGATCAATTATAATCTCTAAAAACTCTTGTGTTTTTAATCCTTTATTACTGCCAATTGGAGCGCCTAAGGGCATTACACACTGTACACCAACGTCTTCTAATCTTTTACACAATACAGGATCTGCATGTATGTAAGGCATTACAATAAAGCCTTGCTTAACTAGCGTTTCAGCAGCTTTTAAAGTTTCGATAGGATCTGGCAATAAGTATTTTGGATCTGGATGAATTTCTAATTTAATCCAATTTGTTTCTAAAGCTTCTCTGGATAATTGAGCTGCAAAAACTGCTTCGTTAGCATCACGGACACCAGAAGTGTTTGGTAATAAATTTATTTTAGAATGATTTAAATGTGTTAAGATATCATCGTTATTATCGGTAACATCCACTCGTTTTAAAGCAACAGTTACTAACTCGCTTTCTGAGGTTAATAACGCCTCTTTCATTAATTGAGACGAACTAAATTTACCTGTTCCTGTAAATAATCTTGAATTAAATATTTTATCTGCTATTTGTAACATTTTGTATATTTTTTTTTGGTGTTAAAGTGCATTACTATAATCACTGTTAATTAACTCATTAAGTTTAGGTATAGCATTAAAATCTTTGGTAATCTGACCAGATACAGCAATACCATATACACCTGTTTTAATTATTTCTGAAACATCTTTAAGTACAATACCACCAATTGCTACAATTGGTGTTTTAGTTTGTAATTGTTTGATTATAGTCTCATAACCTTGACGTCCTAAAATGGGACTAAGTTTGGTTTTAGTTTTAGTAAACCTATAAGGTCCTAATCCAATATAGTCTACGTTTTTATTTATTAATGTTTGACAGTCTTCAAATGTGTTGGCAGTACCACCAATAATTTGCCATGATGCTAAAGCTGCCTTAGCAATTAATGGACAAGTGTCTGACTTTCCTAAATGCACTCCATCTGCTTCAACTTGAGCAGCAATTTTATAATGGTCATTAATAATTAAACTCACATTATGTTTAGAGGTTATCTCTCTAGCTAGTTTTGCAGTCTCTAATACAACGTCTTCACTTACGTTTTTTAATCGTAATTGTACTAGTTCAATTCCGGAAACACAGGCTTTTTGAATATGCTCTAAATGTTGTGTTGGTGTGGCACCTTGAGATATATAATGAAGTTTTGATAACATATTATTATGATTGATTATAGGATTGTTTTAACGTTATAAAGCTGTTTACAGGATCTTTAGTATTCCATATAGCACCTAATATACCAATCCCTTTATACCCTAATTGTAGTGTCTCTGAGATGTTTTTAGAGTTAATGCCACCCATTCCAATAATATACTTATCTATATGGTTAACATCAAACCCTTGACCTTGATAGCCTTGTTTAGAGATAGAATTAAAAATTGGACTTAATAAATGATAATCAAACTCAAACTCACAATCTGCTAACACCTCTGGATCATGAAAGGACGAACTAATTGTTTTACCAAACATATTTAGAGGTTTAAAATACTGACCAGGATTATCGATATGATCTATTCTTTTTTGTTCTTGAAAATGAATTCCTTTAAGGTTATACTCATTAATTAATTTATGATGATCATGTACTACAATTTTATTGTGATATTTAATATCTATTTGATTTAAATACTCAACATGTTGTTGGTAGCTTTTTAATGGCTTTCTTAGATGAAAACACTCTAATCCGTTTTGAAATAGTTTGTTTAATAGTCCTATTTCGTTTAAAACATCTTCTTCTGGAGCAATAAGTACGATCATATTTTTTGAGTTAAGGATTGTAATGGAAATCCTTTTGCTTTTTCTGCAAAAGATTGTATTGGAAAGTCTGCCCACGCCTTAAGCGTGGGAACTCCCTTAAACTATTAAAGATACACTTCTGAGCCTTTATCTTTGAATTCTTTTGACTTTTCTTCCATCCCTTTTTGGATGACTTCATTATCTACAATATCATTTTCTTTAGCAAAATCTCTGACTTCTTGAGAGATTTTCATAGAACAGAATTTAGGACCACACATAGAGCAGAAGTGGGCTATTTTGGCACCAGCTGCAGGTAAGGTTTCGTCATGATACTCTCTAGCACGTTCAGGATCTAGTCCTAGATTAAACTGGTCTTCCCATCTAAACTCAAATCTAGCCATACTTAAAGCGTTATCACGATGTTGAGATCCTGGATGTCCTTTTGCTAAATCGGCAGCATGAGCAGCTAATTTATAGGTTACCACACCAACACGTACATCTTCTTTATTAGGTAAACCTAGATGCTCTTTAGGCGTTACGTAGCACAACATAGCACAACCGTACCAACCAATCATTGCTGCTCCAATACCAGAAGTAATATGGTCGTAACCAGGTGCGATATCTGTTGTTAGAGGTCCTAAGGTATAAAAAGGAGCCTCGTCACAAACGTCAATTTGCTTTTCCATGTTTTCTTTAATCATGTGCATTGGTACGTGTCCAGGCCCTTCAATAAAGCATTGTACTTCGTGTTTTCTAGCTATCTTGGTTAGTTCTCCTAATGTTTCTAATTCTGCAAACTGAGCTTCGTCATTAGCATCCGCAACAGATCCTGGTCTTAATCCGTCGCCCAAAGAAAAGGCAACATCATATTGTTTTAAAATCTCACAAATGTCTTCAAAGTGAGTGTATAAAAAACTTTCTTTATGATGCGCTAAACACCATTTAGCCATGATAGAACCACCACGAGATACAATACCAGTAACTCGTTTTGCGGTCATTGGAACGTAGCGCAATAAAACACCAGCATGAATGGTAAAATAATCCACACCTTGTTCCGCTTGCTCAATTAAGGTGTCTTTAAAAATCTCCCATGTTAAGTCTTCAGCCACACCATTTACTTTCTCTAGAGCTTGATAAATAGGCACTGTACCAACAGGGACAGGTGAGTTACGTATGATCCACTCTCGGGTTTCATGGATATTTTCTCCTGTGGATAAGTCCATGATATTATCTGCTCCCCAACGACAAGCCCAAACTGCTTTTTCTACTTCCTCTTCAATAGATGATGTTACCGCAGAATTACCAATATTAGCATTAATTTTAACTAGAAAGTTACGTCCTAAAATCATAGGTTCAGCTTCCGGATGATTGATATTAGATGGGATTACCGCACGACCTCTAGCGACTTCTGAACGTACAAACTCTGGTGTAATTTTATCAGGTATTGAAGCCCCAAAGTGTTCGCCTTTATGTTGTTTTCTAATTTGGGTCATTTCATCAATACGCTGGTTTTCACGTATGGCAATGTATTCCATTTCCGGAGTGATTATTCCTTGTTTGGCATAATGTAATTGGGTTACGTTTTGACCTTTTTTAGCACGTAAAGGCTTTTTTAATAGCTTAAAACGCATATGATCTAAGCTTTTATCGTTTAAACGCTCATTACAATAGGTAGACGAGTAGTTGTCTAACTGCTCTACATTATCACGATCCATGATCCATTGTTCACGAATACGCTCTATACCACTATGGATGTCTATTTGTTTGTCAGGATCTGTATAAGGCCCTGAGGTATCATAAACCGTTACAGGTTGGTTAGGTGTTTTCTTTTTAGTCATGGAATCCACGGTATCACTTAACTCAATTTCGCGCATAGCGACTTTAATTTGAGGGTGAATTTTACCATTAACATAAATCTTTTTAGAATTAGGAAATGGCTGTCTTGTAATTCCGCCTTGTTTAGGTGCAGTATCTTTGTTTTTCATTGTTTAAGGGTTGATTATTTGTGGTGTTTAATAGTATTGAAGTCAGTCATAAATAGCATTATCCGCCTTGAGTCGCTTTGATAATTAGTATTGAATCTCCGTTATTAGGAGTAGTTGCAGACCAATCTGATTTAGTAATAATGTTTTGATTGACAGCAACAGCAATACCGTTAACCGAAATCTCTAATTGCTTAATTATTTGGTCTAATGTAATTTGAGACTCAAATTGGTAGGATGTGTTATTTACTTTTATGTCTATCATATTAATTCCTGTTTTTGAAGCCTAACCAGCTTCAATATTGTGTATTAATGATGTAAACTAAAAAAGGGTAGTACTATGTGAGAATCACAAATAGAGGAAGTGTACAGTTTTAAAAACTGTTAACTTTTCCCTACGTTGGTATTAACCAAATCAGGTTCTAAGGATTTTTCTCAAACTAATTTAATAGCTACTCCTAAAGTTTACTGTAACAAATTTAATGAATTGAATTTGTAAATACTTCTAAATAGAATAAATTTTAAATGTTTTTTTAATTCTTTCTATACTAAACGCTTGTAAATTATAGCATTTGATGTTTCTAATTAAAGCCCCTAATACATTATCAAAATTGCATTATTTTTGTATTTGAATTACTAAGCATAAATACTAAGATTTGTTAAAACCTCAAGACCAATTACCACAAGTCCCATTATTAGACACCGATTATTTTATTTATTGTTTGGAAGCAGTAGACGATGTAGATGTAGAGGCAGTTACTGAAGTACAAAAACAACTAGACCAATTAACATTACAATATGGTGTTGCTAGTATTTATAATACATGTGATAGCATAGAAGGATTAGAGTCTAGCTTAGGTACATTAGTTTTAGATGATCATAATTTTAAAAACTACGAAGTTATTTACTTGGTTATTGAAGGTGAAGCCAATAGTATTTGTTTGAATGATTACTATTATAATTTGCAAGAAATAGCTGAACTTTTTGAAGGACGCTTAGAAGGTAAGATTCTACATTTTTCTAATGTAAAAGTCCTTGATTTAGATGCTGAAGAAGCCCAATACTTTTTAGATATTACTGGTGCAAAAGGACTATCTGGTTATGGTTGTGCACAGCCTAATATTAGTAGCTATACATTAGATATGGCTTTTTTTAACCTGTTTAAAGACGATGATGATATGTTTGCAGTAGTGGAGGAGCTACATCAAAAACACTATAAAGCCTGTAAACTGCTTGATTTTAGATTATATTATTAAAGATAGCAAGTATCACAAGTCCCTTGAATTAGTAATTGTGACACTTTAATTTTACGATTAGGTATTTCTGGAAGCTTAACACTTTCAGACAAGCAGTCTACTTTTCCGCAATTTAGGCACTGAAAATGAGGATGTAAATCGTTATGTTCTGATGCCGAACATCCTTTACATTTAGCATACCATTTTAATCCGTCTTTACCTAAAAACGAATGTAATACACCATCCTCTTCCAATTTATCTAATACACGATAAATAGTGGTTTTATTAAATGACGTTTGAAATTGCTTAATTAAGTTTTTAGCAGAAATAGCTACAGCTCTTTTATTAAACTCATTTAATAAAACTTCTACCGTTTTTGTCTTTCTTATCACTCCCATAACACAAATATACTGCAACGTTGTTGCATTAACAAATAATAGTTTTACATTTGCAACTTAGTTGTATTAACAAGATTATAAATGATAGTATTAAAACAGAAATCAGATTTATTAGGAACCTATGCTAGCACCTTATGTTTAATACATTGCCTAGCAACGCCATTACTATTTATAGCGCAATCCTGTACAGTAACATGCTGCGAGGCTACACCAGTATGGTGGAAAAGTATAGACTATCTGTTTTTAGTAATATCCTGTCTTGCTATCTATTGGTCTACAACAGCAACATCTTTAAAATGGATTAAAAATGCTTTGTGGTTAAGTTGGTGTGCTTTAGCCTTTGTTATTATAAATGAAAAAGTAGCACTGTTACCTTTACCAGAAGCCAGCATCTATATTCCTGCAATAGCGTTAATTGGATTGCATTTGTACAACCGTAACTACTGTAAATGTAACACAGCTACTTGTTGCACCAAGTCTATATCAAATTAAAAGTCCCTTTTGTTGAAGCTTTTGTATACTACATTTAAACCTTGTAAGTATAGTCTTTGTTAAGTATTCTGATTTAACATTGTATCGAGATATTATATCATTCGTTTAAAATCTTTACAATTATTGCATATAAAATTACTAATAGCTGTAATTTTTATTAATGTACTTATTTTTTTACAAAACACTATTAAAACGTTTTGAATCCATCCTATTTAAACTATATTTATCCCTACTAAAATCAATATTAAATCAATTACAATGAAAAAAACCGCATTAAAAAAGTATTACTTAATGGTCTTATTACTAGCTTTAATTGTTAGTTGTAAAGACAAAACATCATCTACCACGTCCACAGAGACAGAGACTAGTAGTGATGCAACAAGTGGTAATGATTTAGACGTAAATACCTCGAGTTTTTCAGAAGATGATAACTCTTTAATATGCTTATGGCCAAAAGTTGGTCTACGTGATATCGCTGGTAGAAAAGGGGCTAAGTACCTTGAAACTATTTATTTTGGAGAAACTGTAAAGTTTTTAGGCGAAAGAGAAACAGCAAGTGATAATAAAGACTATTTAAAGATTGAATTATCAGACGGTCAAGTAGGATGGGTCTATGAGTATTTATTCTCTGAAAACGGTAAATTAGCCGTACTTAAAAATCCTTTAGCTATTTACAAGCGACCAGATGTTATGGAGTTTATGGGTAATAAGTTTACTAGAGGAAACATTGTTGTTGTTTTAAACGAAGACAAAGGAGAATGGAAAAAAGTAGTTGGGTTAAAAAAGGACACTGAAGGTTGGGTTAACAAAACGAGTGACTTTATATATGATGACTTAGATATTAAATTAGCCATCTTATATAACCGAGCAATTAACGAAGAAACTAGTGCTAAGCAACAACAAAAACTTAAGTTAATTGTTGACAATCCTGCGTTTCAGCAATCTGGTTTAATAGATATAGTACAAAATGCATTATACGATGATGAAGAAGGGTATGAGGAAGACTATGAAGATGATTTTTCTGAATTAGATGCGTCTATTAGTTCTGATCAATTATACATTACAACAGAGGTTTTAAACGTAAGAAGCTCTCCAGACTCTGAAGCTGACAACGTTGTGTTTCAGTTAGAAAAAGGAAACGTTTGTAATATTATAGAAAAGGGACTTTATGAAACGTTAAGAGGTAATAGTAGTAACTGGTATAAAATTGATTATAATGGTAACGAAGGTTGGGTCTTTGGTTACTTTACTTCAAAAAACTAAACTGTTACAACACTTATTTAATACTAAAAAAACCTTCGTTAGTAACGAAGGTTTTTTGGTTTTTAGCTCTTTTTATATCTGCTTTACATTATAATACATCGTAAAAGAAATAGATTTCTTTCTCTTCATGAGCTGCTACATCATTACCTGTATGTAGTCGTCTATTAACACTTAAAGTTAACTTATAAGTACACCTTCCAAGGTCATTAGGTGTGTTATTAATTTGTAGTGCTTCGTTATGAATTGTATTGACATCATCGTCTGTATTACCTTCAAGCGGAAGAAAATGATCGGTTAGTGTTTTTGTAAAAGTCCTTCCGTTGTTGATTAATTTCATTTTTACATTTAGAAGCAAAGGATGGTATACGGTATATAAAGCATTAATTATTCCGCTAATAGGTGCACAATCCCCAAGATCCATTAGTTTATCTATATTCATTTTAATGAAAGTACTATTGTTATTTATGACCACACTGTTTAATGTTTTACCAGAACCAGGTAGTCTATTAAATTGCTCAGCTTCTTTATTAATAACTTCTCTAATTTCGAATTTTATAGCGAACTTTTTAATCTCTAATTTACTAGTTTCAGGAAACGCATTACCTACATCAACACTATCTATTGGTACATTATCTTGATTGGTTAATTTGGCTGTATTTACTTTTATTAAGGTATCTGAATCAATAAAAAAGTAATCGTTTATATCACCTAAAGCATTATCGGATACTGTTCTTGCAATAGCCGAGTTTATATCAAACCAACCCTTTTCATCAAAATCATCAAGATTACTTTCTACATCATAGGTATAAAAAGGTGCTATTTTTTGTTGTAGTACTGCTACTTTAGACTTGACAAATAATCCCTCTGTAACTCCAACAATTATATCAAACAGGTCATCGTCAGGTGCAGCTTCATTATTAGGTGTTGTCACCGAACTCAATTTAAATCTGTATTCAATTGGATTGTTATTGATTGTTGGAGCTGCCTGTCCAGTAAGTTCAATACTTTTAGTTAAACCATATTTATTGGTTCCAGCATAACCATTAACATCAAAATCTTTTGATCCAGAACCAAATACCGCATTAAACGCCGTACCAATACCAGTCCAAGCACTAGGAAATACTTCCGTTTGGTCAGGCGTTGTCACAATTACTTTAGTACACAGTGACACACAAAGACAATATGAGACGTTATTACGTCTGTTTTCTGAAGTTTCATCAATGTACTTTATGTCTCCTAAAAAGGCTTTAAAATACACATCGGGTCCACTTTTAAGAGTAATAGGCAGACCAACTTCAGTTTCGACATTAATCCAAGGGGATAAAAAGGTCTTTTTGAAATCGTTTGATGTATAATCTATTCTAAAATAACCATCTGTATTAGTTGTTGTCGTACCCAACAGGTCATCGTTTAACAAATCGGCATCTAAAGCCTGTACTGTTGCATTGGCGATTGGGTTGCCAGAGGTACAATTACGTAAATAGCCACAAATAACCCAAGCATCAAAATAAAAGCCTCTAATATAGCACCATAGTTTTTGAGAGATACCATAATTATAGCTAAAACTACTATTTTGGTTAGTATCATAAGTCCATTCTGGTTGGATTGTGGTGATATGGCAATGAACCGGTTTGTCTTTAGGTTTTAAATCTGGTAGGTTAGGTAAGGTGTGGCATATAAAATCTAGGTCAAACGCAGTCTCTACGTATTTTTCATTTATTTCAAATTGATACGCTCCATTTTGATCTGTAGTAGTTTTTGCAATTAGTAGTTTTTCTCTTTGTTGGGCTTCCTGCTCTGTTACAATATGAAATGTGTCCTTTGCATTTGTATTGTTTAAAGCTTCCAATTGTGATTTGTGCAATGGTAGATACAATCTAACCTCTACGTTAGCTAGATTTTCGCTACTCTCTTGGCATAGCATACCGTACAATGTTCCTTTAATAAGATGTTTCATGATGTGTTGTTTTATTTTGGTTTAACACTTATTAATGGTTTGTTTTTAAAATGGTTAACATTTTTAAGTGGGTTTGTTAATAGATTAAGACCTGTGTTAGTTTTACAACACTAGATTAACGACGGAGTATGCGCTTGTACTTAAAGCGTCTTTATGTTAATCTATTTTTATATTGACCTGTTGTACATAAGCTAAGGCGTTAGGTATTATATGTAAGACAAAACAAGCATTTTACACTTTTTGGTTAACTCTGGTGCATTACCATGAACTATCTATGGCTTTACTATGGAGTATCTATGAAGTATCCATGAAGTATCTATGGAGTAGGGGTTAGACTTCCTTTAGGCTGAAATATACATTTTAACATACTTTAGCATTTGGGTGTGTACTAATTACTTTAATTATTTCGTTATTAGATTATTACCACTTTCCACACAACATTTCCACAATAAACCAGACGCATATCAATAGGCCTATTGATGATTATCGATTCTTTTAGAGTAAAAGAATTGACATTGTTTAACTAGAGTTAATACGCTATAAAAAAGCTTAAAAACAAGTTATAGCGTTGGCTCATAATATTTTAGAAATTATGGCAAAACAGAAAGGTTTTATTAAGTTAAAAGGAAGTCTAGGAGGACTTACATTTTACAACAACAACGGAAAGGATTTAATTAGAACAACAGGAGGCGTGGATAAAAACAGGATAAAAAATGATCCTGCCTTTAAACGCACACGTGAAAACATGAGTGAGTTTGGTGCCTCTGCACGAATTGGTAAATCTTTAAGAATGGGATTTTCTAACATTATAAAAAGCATGAGTGACACCAGTATTGTTGGTCGCATAACAGGACTTATGAAAAAGATAAATTCTGTTGGCTCTGGATTAAGAGGTCAGCGTGCTTTTGAAATGTTACCCAATAAAGCGTTATTAGAGGGTTTTGAGTTTAACAAAACGTCGCCTTTAGATGCTATATTTTATGCACCAAATACAGCCCCTACATTGGATGCTAATAGAAGTGTTGCCAGTTGGGTGGTTCCTGATTTTAATGTCTCTAATTATATGAATGCACCCGAAGGTGCGACCCATTTTAAATTTGTAATGGTTAGTACTGTTTTAAGCGATTATAGCTTTAACACCCCTTTAGGGAAGTATGAGGCCACAGATGAATTAGAAAATGAAACTAATGGCATTGCCTATAGTAACGAAATACCTATATCAGGCATGGTAGGCGCAGATACAAGTCTAAGTGTAGATTTAGGCTTTGCAGCAGCCTTACCAGCAACGGTAGCAGTTATTAATGCTGTTGGTGTTATATTTTACCAACAAATCAACAGTTTGTTATATGAACTTGCCAGTTATAATGCTATGAAAATAGCTAGTATTGGTTAGCGTCTGTAACAACAGATTTAACAACATAAGGTTTGTGGAAACCTATGTGTGAGAAAAGCAATCTTAATGTATTAAGGTTGCTTTTTTTGTATGATACTTAAACAACAATTACTTTTGTTTTAAATTAATTACGGAATACAGTAATTAACTTCTTGTTAATTTTTTATATATTTGAGAGACAGCTTTTTGAGTTATAAATTCTCCCTAAACACTATCTCAAACTAATACTGTTTTATAGTTCTTGTACTATAAGACACAACTATTTATATATGAAAATTAAAAAAATCAAAATTGAAAATTATCGACTTTTAAAACAATTTTCAATTGATTTGGAAGAAATAATGTCTTTAGTGATTGGAAAAAACAATACAGGAAAGACTTCACTACTAACAGTTATAAATAGTTTTTTAAATGGTTCCGATAAAAGCAGGTTTTCATTTGATGATTTCAATATCGATTTCAAAAATGAATTAAGAACTTTAATTGAAGAAGATATACCACAACAAGAGAATTATAAATCAGTCGGTATAAAGCTTAAGCTTTTTATCGAATATAATGAAGATGATAATTTAGCTAACCTTAGTAGAGTTATGATGGACTTAGATCCTGAAAATAAGTTTGTTGTTTTAGGTTTTGAATATCATTTAACATATGATTCATTAGAGAGAATTAAGCAAAAGTATGCTGAATTTCAAGCTAAAGAAGTTGTGAAACTTGGTGAAAACGAAGACTATAGACAAAGAGATATATTTTATTTTTTAAAGGTATATCAAGGAGATTTTTTTAAATCTAGTCGAAAATCTATAGAGTACAATAGAATTGATGAAATTGAAAATGATGATAATTTCATTGATTTAGATTCTCCAGAGAAAATATCTACTAAAGATATTATAAGCTTTAAATTTATTAGTGCTAAAAGAAGTGTTACCAATAAGGAGAATGATAAAGCATTGTCAGGTCAAACGTCAGAAA
Source organism: Olleya sp. ITB9 (assembly GCF_001315805.1). Classification (NCBI taxonomy): domain Bacteria; kingdom Pseudomonadati; phylum Bacteroidota; class Flavobacteriia; order Flavobacteriales; family Flavobacteriaceae; genus Olleya; species Olleya sp. ITB9. The sequence goes on along the minus strand of NZ_BCBW01000014.1, from coordinate 56,301 downwards.
TTTATAATGAAACAGAGAAAACTGATGAGCAAAATGAGAAAATAGAGCAATTTAAAGAAGAACTAATATCAACAGATTATACTCTATCAGAAATTTATGAAACTCTATTTGAAGATGTTATTGAACAAGTTCGATTATTTGGAGGTATAAAAAGTGATGATTCCACCATTAAAATAGAATCTTCGTTACAGCACAGGGAATTATTATCAGGAAATACAACAGTTATGTACAAACATAATGATACAACTTTACCTGAATATAATAACGGTTTGGGGTATATGAATTTGATTAGTATGATATTTCAAATTGAAATATTAATACAAGAATTTAAAAAGAGTAAAGATGAAAAGCCTGCTGATATAAACTTATTATTTATTGAAGAGCCTGAAGCACATACACATCCTCAAATGCAGTATGTTTTTATTAAAAATATTAAATCTTTGCTTAAAAGGGGAATTGTTCGTGAAGATGGAGATAATAGAGAGTTACAAGCAGCGATAACAACACATTCTTCACATATAGTTGCCGAAAGTGTTTTTGATGATATTAAGTATTTAAAAAAAGATGGAAAGAACAGTGTTATCTCTAAAAATCTAAAAAGTCTAGAGAAAGAGTATACTGATAATGGGGAAGAAGAAAACTATAGATTTTTAAAACAGTATTTAACTTTAAATAGGTCAGAACTATTTTTTGCAGATAAAGCAATATTAATAGAAGGTGATACTGAAAGATTGCTTTTACCTGCGATGATGAAGAAAATTGATCAAGATTGCACCACCAATCAATTATTATCTCAAAATATTTCAATTATAGAAGTTGGTGCACATTCTCAAATATTTGAAAAATTTATTGATTTTATTGATTTAAAAAAATGCCTTATTATAACCGATATCGATAGTAACTACGATGAAGTAAAACTTGAAGATGATGGAGTTACGGCTAAGAAGCACGCTAATGGTAACGATAAAATGAAAACCATAAAATGTACTCCCAGTAATCCAAATGCAAATTATACTTCTAATAACTCATTGATTTTCTTTCATAAAAAAACAAAGAATCTAAACTATTTTAAAAACCTCTCGTTTGATTGGAAAATATTGAGAAAAAACAGAAAAAAAGAATGGGTTTCAAATCGAAAAGGCAAGCTGTTATTAGCGTACCAAATTGAAGAAGATGGTTACCACGCAAGAAGTTTTGAGGATGCCTTTTTTAAAATCAACAGAGATTTTATCCTTGACAATACTTTTCCTTCTTTAACTTCTAAATGGGTTGAAAAATATCGAAATAACGAAATTGATGAATTTGTTCTAGCCGAAAAAGCTATTGAAAAGAAACCTCCATTTGCAATAGAAGTTTTATTAAATAGTAAAATGTCACCTGAAGGTAATCAGTTTATTAATTGGAATACTCCACTATATATTTCAGAAGGTTTATTGTGGCTACAAAAAAATTAAAAATCTATGGATGAATTTCAACAGATAATGAACCATATTGGAAATGGTAATAATTTCTTATTAAGTGGTGGAGCTGGTAGTGGAAAGACATATACTTTAGTTCAAGTTATTAAAAAATGTATTGAAGACTTTCCTACTTCAAAAGTTGCTTGTATGACATATACCAATGCAGCTGTGAAAGAAATTGAAGAAAGAGTAAATCATAAAAACTTAAATGTTACTACAATACACGACTTCTTATGGGATAATATAAAGCATTTTCAGAAAGAACTAAAACAAAGTCTTATTGTTTTGGCTAATGATGATTTAATTACCAGAATTAATATTTCAAGTGTTAACCCAGTTCCTAATGATTTTTTTGATGATTTAGAAAAAGGAATTCAATATAAAGAGTATTTACGTTTGCAAGAAGGTATAATATCTCACGATGAATTATTGATATTGGCTAATCACTTATTTAAAACATACCCAAAACTAAATGACATACTTAAAGATAGATTTAAGTTCATTTTTGTAGATGAATATCAAGATACTAGCAAATTGGTAATAGAGATTTTTTTAGAGCATTTTGAATTAAGTGATAAGAAAAATATCGTTGGCTTTTTTGGAGATGCAATGCAATGTATTTATGATAACACGGTTGGAAATTTAGATGAATATAAAGGAGAAAATGATAATAAAGTTCGAGAAGTTCAAAAACAACAAAATAGAAGAAACCCAAAACTAGTTATTGATTTGGCTAATAGACTAAGAACAGATGGCTTAGTGCAAACTGAATCGGATGATGTAAAAGCCCCAAATATGAATGAAGAAGGAGCTTTAAAAGATGGAAGTATTCAATTTTTATACTCTGACAATAATAATATTCAAGCGGTAAAAGAATATCTAGATTGGGATTTTAGTGATTCAAAAAATACAAAAGAACTTAATTTAACTCATAACCTCATTGCAGATAAAGCTGGAATTAGAAACTTAATGAATATCTATAATAGTGATGGTTTATTAAAATACAAAAATCGAGTTCGCAAATACATTAAAGATAATGGAATTGATGAAGATTTCTCTGCTATGACTTTTGGAGAAGTTTCAGATTTTTTAGTAGATGTAAACCCTACAAATAGTATGCAACGGTTTATTGATGATAATCCAGAATTATATAATGTCGCTAGGAATCAAAATTGGGATGTTTTCTCAAAGATATATGTAGATAAAGACCAATTACTTGATGATAAGAAACAAAGTGAAGATGATGAAAACAAAAAAGGTTCAAAAAGAGATGCTTTAATTAGACATTTGTTTAAAATAGAAACTAATATTTTTCTCTATTCTAACAAACGTTATAATGAATTTTTAAGAGCTACAGATTATAGATTTAGCATTCGAAGAATAGAGGACAAAAGAGTTTTAAAAGCAAGTATCGAATCATTAATTAATGTTGGACAAAAAACTATTGAAGAAGTAATAAATGAAGCTAATGAAAATGGTGTTTGTTTAATTGATGATAAATTAGAAAGGTTTAAAATTGATAAGGAGTATTTGTTTAACAGAGTTAAAAATGTAAAATATAAGGAGTTCCAAAAATTATTTATTTACTTAGAAGGTTTTACTCCTTTTTCAACTCAACATAAAACTAAAGGAGCGGAGTTTGATAATGTATTAGTGATTTTAGATAATGGAGGATGGAATAATTATAATTTTAAGAACCTCTTTTTAGTTGCAGGTTCAGAATCTGTACTAGAAAGAACTCAAAAACTATTTTACGTTTGTTGTACTAGATCTAAAGAAAAATTAGCTATCTATTTTAATTCTCCTAGCGAAGCTGTAATTACCAAAGCCAAAGAATGGTTTGGAGAAGAAAATGTAATTCCTATTTAATAAAAATTTATTGCATCCTTTTCTAATTGCATATACTATCATTTTATCTTGATGCAATCTTTCCTAAACTCAATTTTAAGCTTTCTTTGTTATCATTTTCAATCTCACTTTATAAAGCTATTATAATTGCTACGCCCGTAAGTTTCCGTTAATCGATTCTATCCAATGTATTAAAAACACTTATTTCTACCTAAACTAAAAATAGGGTATTTATACGCTGTTTTATATTTTACTTATACTCTACATTTGACTTAACCAACTATAAATCAAGTAATAAAATACTGATTTATTGTTGTTTACTTGGATTGTTTTTACTTGTTAAAAACAATCTATTAAAGACCGTTAACCCCTTATTTGTACTAAACTAACACTATTATGACCAAAGCAGAATTGAACAGCCCTAATTTTACTTCTATTATAGCTGAACCCGTTTGGGACCAAGAGATTGAATACTTTTTTGATGAACAGGATTATAATTGCATGATGCATGCCGATGGAGATAAGCAACAATCCAGAACCATAGACCTTAAAAGCTATACTGAGGTTAGTGCCTTGAGTGCTAAAATATATTATTATGTGTATTATAAATTTATGCCGATGGGTAAAACCAAATGGAATAACGATAAATTATTTTCTTTTAGGAATTGGCTTACTCATGGTTGTCCTAAGAATACAGAAGATTTAGAGACTTTTAAAACAAAGCAAGCTGCTATTTTAGAGGATACTAGTTTACGCCAAAGAAAAAACGTTAATACTTTAACAGCGCAAGAACAAAACACACTTATTAAAGCCTTTCAAGGCATTATGGATTTGCCTAAGGATGATCCTAATAGTTTTTATACTTTGGGAGGTCTGCATTGGTATCCTGGTGTGACTTATTGCGAGCATCATATCCATCCGTTTTTAGCTTGGCATAGAGCTTATATCCTTCAGTTTGAAAACGCTTTACGTACTATACCAGGTTGTGAGGCTGTGACGCTTCCTTATTGGGATATTTCTGACGATACTTATCCAGAGTTATTTTCTAAAGCTCCGTTTATTGCTTCAGATCCTAAAGTTTCGGGGTCGACCTCTTCTTACCAACTTCCGCAAGACTTTTTAGAGGCTTACCCATTTGAAGTTACTAATGGGTCTTTAAAAACCGATGGTAGTATTATCCGTAATTCTGCTGCCATTTACAATACCCAAAAATGGAAGTATTTTAGAGATGCTACACATGATCCGACTAATACTAACAAGATGTTTTTGGATAAAATCATACAATTACCCACATGGAATGCTTTTAATGGATTAGATAAAACAGGACAATTTGTGTCTGGATCTGAGACCTTAATGCATGCACATGATATGGTGCATGATATTAACGGAGCGACTACTGCTAACCAAGATGTAACTGGTTTTGAACCTGTGTTTTGGTTATTTCATGCCAATTGGGATCGCTTAATGTGGCGTTGGCAAAAACTACACCATACAACCAATGTTGCTGATTTTAAAAAGAATGTGCAAGCTTGTGGTGATAGTACCGATTGGATTGATGGTATTGGATTAAATAATATGGATCCGTTTACAACGTCTTTAGGGCTTACTGTAGACCAAACCATTGATTTAAATGCTATGGGTATTAATTATGTTGAGCCAGCTTTACCATTGACCGAACCTGAAGACTATATTGCAGAGGAGTTGTCTTTACAACGTGTCTCTAATAAAGGACAATCTAAATCCAATGCTTTTACGTTAAGTGAATTGTCCTATGTATCGCTTAGGGTTAAGGATGTGAATCGTTTAAAAATACCTGGTTCTTTTACAGTGTCTTTGTATTTGGATGGCGCTTTGCAGCAAACCCGTTTCTTTTTACAAGCTACTAATCCTGGTAATTGTGAAAACTGTGTGAAACAAGCCTTAGTGAGTTTTGATTTTGTATTTAAACATGAACAACTATTACAAGCAAAAGGTAAAGTAAAAGTTGAAATACAACTCTCTAATGGTCAAACGGATGGGCAACGACCTGTTATCCCGTTTCGTACTATAGGGCAGCCTACTATTAATATACGTCTGGTACATTAATCACCTGTTATTTAGAGCTTAATTATATGCCAAAGGATTAGCTATACACATGACATGATTACATCCTTTTTAAACTGAAACCTAAATCCAACCTTATAATATTATTACCTATGAAATCAACCATTTACTTAAAATCGCTTTTTACGATTACGACCCTTCGCTTATTTTGTCTATTGCTTATTGGATTGATTGTGTCCTCTTGTAATGAGGTACATTATGAAGGCATCCCTTCACCAGTTATTTTTACACCTAATTTACCTGTAGATGTTGATCCTGTATTACAAAACGAGTTAAAAGCAGCAGGTGATATTTACCAGTTAAATCAAGCTTATAACCTTTATAGTTGGCAGGCTTTAATTGCTATTAATTGGCCAATGACCGATGATGGCATCCCAAAACCTAAGTTTACAGACGCAGGATCACCTGCTTGGTTAGGATGGAAAGAAGCTTTTCAAGTATATAGGGAAGATGGACAACAACCGGCAGCTTGGGGTAGTCCAAGAATACAAACTGGTTTAGGATTAACTTCTAGTTTGCTTAAAGACAGCGATTCTAGAGTGATATTAAGTACTAGAACTCCGACACAACCAGCACATCATAATCTAGCAGATGAAACGGATCAGGCATTTGCAGGTAAATTATTTGATCAGAATGGAGAAGTTGTTGTTTATGAAGTATTAATGAATGAAGTGGAGTTTGATTACATTGTAGCAAACAAACTGTATAATTTAAACGGTCAATTAGAATTTACTAAGACCCAAACTGAAGCTAATTTCCCAAAGGGAAACTATGATAATGGCACACTTGGCGCTACAGAGATAAAACTAGCATGGCGCGTTTTTAAGTCTACTGATTTGCATCAAGACCGTTATTTAACAGATGAGGGTTATATTATTGATGAAGTTACAGGGCAACCTAAGCAAGTGCGTCTTGGTTTGATTGGTTTTCATATTAGTCAGAAAACACCAACCGGTAAGCAATGGGTATGGTCTACTTTTGAGCATATAGACAACTTGGATGAAAATGTTATTATAGGTGCCGATGGTAAGACTACCGTTATACATCCTACACTGACAGATCCTGATTGCGAAATTTGTCCTGTTAATGTTGATGCTACTAATGGCAACAGTACCTATAAGCACCAAAGTTCTGAGCATAGTGACTATTGGACAATAACAGGTGATACAAATAACTATTATGCTGCATCAGATACCATGAAAACGCAATCTAAGCGCATGGTGGATATTCCTGTTAGGGTTAGAGAAATTAATAGAAAGATGCAAGATTATTTTAAGGCACAAGGTAGTGTTTGGCAATATTACCAATTGATTGATACACAATATCCTTTGGACCAAAATGCAAAACCTGCTACAAGTACTGCAACAGCATACCATTTACCAGAAAGTGTGATTAATAAGTCGGGAGGAGTGCCAAATATAGCTTACCTGACTAATATTACTATGGAAACTTTTTTTCAGGATGGTAATCAAATTGCGGGACTTATGGAAAACTCGACGTCTGAAGGGACTGTTTTACCATTAAGCATCTTTGGAACCGAAAGTTGTATAGGTTGTCACTCTAGTGCTGGTATTGCTGTGTCCTATGACAGCACAACCTCAGCACCTAAATTTGGAGGGCAATTGTCTGGTGACTTTAGTTGGTTACTTAAAAGAGCCAACTGGGATATCTCGTTACCAAAACCAACTGTTAAAGCAGAAGAATAGTATCACCTTAAAACCGTACTTTATATGGCACCTTTAAAAACAACAACCTGCGCTTGTGGCTCTGCAACTGATTTAAAAGAAACACCTGGTCAAGGCAGTAAAAAGATTAGTGTTTTAAATGGTATATCCGTTGTGTTTTTATTCTTTTTTCCTAAATGTCCACTGTGTTGGGCAGGCTATGCGTCACTTTTTAGCTTTATAGGCTTAGAGCGTATTGATTATAATGCTAATTGGCGATTTGTTATTATTGGATTGTTATTGATTGGTAGTTTTTTAATATTGCGGAAGCATTATTTGAATAAATCATGGTTAAACCTTATGTTTTACGGTTTAGGGCTTTTTATTTTACTTCTTACATCTATAGCTAATTTAAGTGCGTCCTTTTGGCTTTATATTATTCTTTTTTTAATACTGTTAAGTAATTTTTCTAAGCAGACTAACCATAAGCTAATTAAGTTTTTTAGACTTCCTTCTTTTTTTTGGGGCTAGAGGAGGAGGAGGTGGTTTATAGCTTCTATTTGTTTTTAAATAAATGATTGACAAACTATTATGATTAGGCGTCTTATATATACAAGCTTTGGTTGTGAAGATGAATCACTACTAGAATATTTAAAATATAAGTCGTTATTTAGTGCGTATATTTATTATATTACTGACTTTTTGTATATACATTAGTACTAAATAGTCCCAATATAATAGTATGAGGTTAAAATTTTTAAACAAACGAAAGTTCTGGTTGCGGTTTATTGCTTTAATAATCTTAGTACCGTTACTATTTTTTAGTGCAGTTGTATTATATATTTATTCAGAACAAGATGAAATTATTCAAAATGAAATAGCTGTTTTGAATACTCAGCACCAAGGTTTGATTACTATTGGTGACACCCACTTATCGCTTTTTAACAACTTTCCGGATATTTCTTTTAAGGTCGATGATGTAAAGATTTATGAAACTAAAGACACTAAAGTAACTCCAATTCTTGAGGTTGCAGACATCTATACAGGTTTTAATATATGGGATATTATAAACGGAAACTATACCATTAGGTCGCTAATTATAGAAGACGGTTTTTTTGATATTGTGGTACATAAGGATGGTACTATTAATCTTCAAAATGCTTTAGACTCATTAGAAGACACAGAAACATCAACCAATGATGACTTTGCCAATATCCAACTAGAACGTATTAAATTACAAAATCTTGACATTCATAAAAAAGATGAAACTGAAAATACAGATTTAGAAACCTTTATATCTCAAGGAAAAGGAGGGTTTGAAATAAATAAGGACTTTATATCTGGACATATAGATACCGAGTTTGAAATGAATTTGATAGATAATGGTGATACCACTTATGTGCGTCATAAGCATTTTGAGCTTCATACCGATCTGACACTTAACCAAAATACAGGATTGCTAACCGTTAAACCTTCAGGTTTAAAAATGGAACACGGTGATTTTAATATTGAAGGCACTATAGATACTAAAAATGATGTAGATCTTGACCTTTCTATAAAAGGAACCAAGCCCAATTTTGATATGCTAATTGCTTTTGCACCAGAGGATGTTATTCCTGTTTTAGAACGCTACCGTAATGCCGGAAACATCTATTTTAATGCTATGGTTAAAGGTCCTACACTAAACCAACAAATGCCCTTTTTTGATGTGCGTTTTGGAGCTAGTGAGGCTTTTCTTGAAAATACAGATAAGGGTAAACGTGTTGATGATATGGGGTTTAGTGGTCATTTTACTAATGGAAAAGACCGACATTTACGTACCATGAAATTCTCTTTAACAGATATGACTGCCAAACTAGATAAAGGGACGTTTTTAGGTAATCTTGTTGTTGAAAATTTTGAAGCGCCAGAAATTAACATGCAATTAAATGTAGATTTTAATCTAGAGTTTATGGCTAGTTTTCTTAATCTTACAGACATAGACAACACGTCTGGTAATGTGTCGTTAGAAATGAATTTTCATGATATTATTGATATAGACCATCCAGAACTTGCGCTTAACACCCTTAATCAAGCTTATTTTACAGAGCTAAAAGTGAGCAATCTAAGTATCTCCTCTGCAGATCTTCCTGCACCATTACAACAACTTAATGCGCACCTTATCATGAAAGGTAAACAAGCCACGCTTGATCAATTTGATATGGTATTAGGTAACTCTGATGTATCCATCACAGGATATTTATCTGATTTTCCTGCTGTTGTACATCATACAGATACTCCTGTGGATGCACATTTAGACATTACCTCAAACCTCCTTGATATTGCAGAGCTTACACGATATTCTGTAATAGACAGTACAGGTGTAGATGAACAGATTAAAAATTTAAGTACTGGTTTTTCTTTTAAATCTTCGGCTAAAGCCTTTACAGAGTCTAAATACTTGCCAAAAGGCGAATTTTTTATAGATAGTCTTCATGCCCAACTTAAACACTATCCGCATGAATTGCATGATTTTCATGTAGATTTTCTTATTGGTGAAAAAGACCTGAACATTGTAGATTTTACAGGTTATATTGATGATTCAGACTTTCATTTTAATGGACAAGTTTATAATTATGGTTTTTGGATGCAAGACCAACTTAATGGAGATGTAGATTTAGATATAACGTTAACCTCAGATTTATTACGATTAGAAGATGTTTTTACTTATCAAGGCGAGAATTATGTCCCAAAAGAGTATCGTCATGAAGAGTTTGAAAAACTAGTCTTACATCTTAATTCTAGTATGCATTACAAGGATTCTGCATTACATTCTATAGATTTAGATCTTGATAAACTAGATACTAAAATGCATTTGCATCCTTTACGATTCCAAAATTTTAATGGTCGTTTTCATTATGAAGATGAACATCTTGTGATTGAAAAATTTAATGGTAAAATAGGACGTACAGTTTTTGGAATAGACCTTAATTATTATTTAGGAGATGATGAAGCTATCAAGAAACGTGACAACTATCTTGCTTTGCAAGCAAATTATATAGATTTTGATCAGCTTTTCAATTTTAATACTTCAGCTCCAACAGACACTACAATAACAACTACTAAAACAGATACTGAAACTGCAGATGTTAAAGTGCACGCAGACGCTTTTAATTTGTATGAATTACCCTTTACAGATATGACCTTTGATGTTAATGTTGGTCATTTTATATATCATCGTATTGATTTACAACATATTGATGCACAATTTAGAACGACACAAAACCATTATATCCATGTGGATACTTTTTCTATGAATGCAGCTGGAGGTAACTTTAAAATGTCAGGCTATTTTAATGGAAGTGATCCAAAACATATTTACATGAAACCAGATTTAGTAACAGAGCATGTTGATATAGATAAACTACTGTTTAAGTTTGAAAACTTTGGGCAAGATCATTTAGTGTCTGAAAATTTAAAAGGTACGGTGTCTTCACATATTACAGGAAACATTAGGGTGTATCCTGATTTAGTACCAGATTTGGATCAATCAGAAATTCATATGGATGTCGAGGTCTTTAATGGTAAATTACAAAATTATGACCCTATATCTATGTTATCGGATTATATGGGTGATAAAAACCTTAGAAACATAAAATTTGATACCCTTAGGAATCATCTAGATATTACTAATGGACGTATAACCATACCTAACATGACTATTGAATCTACACTTGGACATTTTGAGTTTTCCGGTACACAAGATAGTGATCATAATATTGAATATTATGTAAGAATCCCATGGAAAACAGTAAAACAAGCCGCACGTTATAAATTATTTGCTAGAAAAAATGATAACGGTAATACAGAAGACATGGAGGAGGAAGATATTATAGAACTTGATCCTAACAAAAAAGTACGCTACCTTAATATTAAATTACATGGCAGCATGGATGATTTTAAAGTATCCATGAAGAAGGCGAAAAAAACTGAAACGGAATGACTTTAAGTAATTAAATGTCGATAGAATGACAAACTATATTTGAAATCTTAATTGAGATACAAGTTATTAATACCTTCTCAGTATAATAATTATACTGAGAAGGTTTAAGCTTATTAATATATGTTATGCCTCAAATACACTTAGTAATTTGTTTTTAAGCTTTTCATCTGTTCCATTTTGTTCAAACAATATATCTAATGCTTTATTTGCTTGTGTTTTGTAATACGCTATATCTTCTTCGGGATTCTCTTTAATTAGTGTTGTAAAGGTATTACATGCTTTGTTTATCTCTCCATTTACTACGTAAGCGGTTGCTAAGTATTCCCAAGCATACAGTTGACTATATGAAGATAATTTGTTGTAGATAGACGTTAAATGCTCAGTGATTTTTAAAAACTCTGGATAATTTGGTTTATCATTTTTATAGACTAAACATAGATTTAGAGTTCCCGCCTGTGTAGGCAAGATTTGGTAACAACGTCTCCACCATTTCTCTGCATTGTCATAGTCCTTTAATCTGCCATACCATGAGCCTAAATGATTGCAAGCACTTTCATGTTCTTGAATTGCCTCTTTTATTTTTTTAGTTTTTCTTCCTTTAAAGGGTATAATATCTTCTAAATAGGGCTCTAAACTAGCTATAGCAGCTTTACTGCTTGCTTCTTTACTTCCGCCTTCATCTTCCACTCTAAATAGTATTTTTCGTGCTTTAAACAGTTCTTTACTAATATCACTTTGGCTTGGGTAATTGACTAAAGGCGTCAAACCAATTGCCTTAAAAAAGCTTATACCTGGTTCTGTAATTGCTTTATTCCAAAGGGATAGTAACAATTTTTTATTTTCGTCTGTCGTTACAAAATCTGCAATGACTTTTTCACGAATTGAAGTCTCTGGTATAACTCCTTTATACATTGGTATTGTGCTTTCCTCATTAAAATCACCAAAACATTTTAGATAAACAGAAGCGCCTTTCATAAAATAGGGTTTAAGGTCTGCGTCTGTTAACAGTTTTTGACCTACAGTTGCTAGAACAGTACAATGTTGAAACAGCTCGAAGTCCGTACTATATTGGTAGTTATTTTCCCATGCTTTATTGATAAGTGGAGGTCCCCAAAGGTCTTTAGCATTTTCTAAAACGTCACTAGGAGCGGATTCGTCTATTTTATTTTTTAGCACTTTTAACTGTGCTTTAGAATAGATACCTAGTGTGTAATCAACAACTACAAAATCATCACCATCATCATCATAATCTAAGTATTGGTTTCTTAAAAGTGCTATTTTTTTTATAGACTCTTTTTCATAATCTACTATTTTACTTACAAACAACGTTTTATATTCCTTAAAAAGTATTTGGGTCATTTCTTCAAACCATTTCATGTCTTCTTTCATCTTAGGAATTTATTAATGTTTTGGTTAATCTTTATTTAGAGTGTAAATATAATTTAAAATGCACATCCATTTTATCCCTGAAAACCGTGTGATTTAGAACTGTTTTATTTATTGTTATTCCGTTAACTAGTTAAAAGTCAAGTATAATTATAAATATACTTTCCAGTTTTTTATCTATTTAATTATCTGTTTAACATCTTACTGTTATCCATTTATTACGACTGAATTATTATATACACCCTATTACATAGCCAGTAATTTGGTCCTCTTTTATTACACCTGAATGATAGTAATAGGCACAGATATAGGGTGTGTCACTACCTATTATAAAATCACACATAAACCGCTAGAAAATAAAAAGGGTTAATTAACCTAATTAGAAAAGGTTAGACACCTAATGGTTTTTAACTAATTAAAAATGAACTTTATAATCTGTAAATCAAGATGGTTTTAGATGAAGATAAGTATCCCTTTTTGACATACTAAAACTTATAAAACAAATGATTAAAATATAACTCTATTCTATGAAAACAATCCTTATTCAATCTATTGGAACAGCTAAACCCGGAATTACTAAAATCTTAGCAGATGCATTTGAAGTCAATCATCAATTATTAACACAAATGATTTATAACGCACCTAGTGTGTTTTTACATAAAGTAGATGAAGCCACTGCTGATAAAGTAAACGGTATGCTTACTGAGTTAGGCTTAGAAGTATTGGTTCAGAACGCTGATGTTGCTATTCCTGGTCCTGCTGAAAAACTTGACTTAGCCCTTTATATAGATGATCCACTTAACATTCAGAATATAGCACAACAATTGTCTGAGTTTATGGGCATCAATAACAAAGAAGCATTTGAATTGTTAATTCAGGATCCCTCTGTAGTACTTGGAGGTGTTAGTAAAAATACCGCTATAGCACTAGAAAATAGAGTAGATGCAGAAGTTATAGTAAGTACCCCTTTAAAGGCTACTTATACTATATTAGTTAAAGACTACACACCAACTTTTATTAATGAGTTTAAGTTATTATGTCAAAACGCTGGATATACATTAGACCAGAATAAAATAACGGGACTTACCCATAAAGAGGCACAAAAGCTATGGACTAAAGTACAGGACCCTCAAAAAATAAAATTAGTTAATGAAGATTTTATACGCTATAGAATCATTCTGAATGCTTTTGATGCCAACAATGAAGCCTCTGTACAATTCTTAAAAGAACAGATAGGTATGCCTACAGAGTTAATTGGCAGACTAAACGATTATTTACCCCTTGAAATTGTTGAAAGCCTTTCTAAATGGAAGGTAGAATCCTATTTAGAATTAACAACAGCAGCTGCTTTAGACTGTGAGAGTCATGTAAATTCAGTAGATAGATACCAGTTACAAATTCAAAATATCACACAGAAAGAACAAGTAGAACAAACATTGGATCTATTTTTTAAGACTGTAGACATTAAAGATACCAAATGGCAAACTCCAGAAAAGCTAGACAGTGTGCTTAATCGTTTACTATCTAAACAATTAGAAGCCTTGGGTTGTGATGTAGAACCTATTTATAGTTAAGCCCTATGGACAATACTAATTTACATTACAATATTGCAGAACAAGGTAAAGTATTTGCCACACAAGGTAATCACAAAGAAGCCTTGAGGCATTATAAAGAAGCGTTGCGCATGTCTCAACAGATTCCTCAAGCGGATATATTCTTTCAGCATTACAGTCAATGTGCAATGGAAAGCTTGGAACAGATGAAATCCTACCTAGAGGTGATTACATTTTGTGATAAATGCATTGCCTTTATGGAGTCCAAAGAGGACTTACAAGCGCATCCTGTTTTTATGAAGTATTTAGCGTCCTTATGGGAACGTAAAGGCATACAGTATTTATACCTCAACGATAAAGAAGAAGCTATAACTGCATTTGAAAAAGCAATAGCCATCCAGAAGCCTAGTAAAATCCCTTTGGCTCAAGAACTACATAATTGGTGTAAAAGAGGCTATACTATTAGTCATCAACAAATAGAAGGCCTTAATAAAAAGCATCACTATTATATTGTTAGAAAAGACACTATAAACTCTAAAATAGCAATAGAATTACCAGAAATGATCAATCCATTATAATTAAACAACATATGTCAAACGTAACAAAAATTCAAGAAGGAGCAGCAGTACTACAACAAGTAGATGTTAGTGATATTTTCACTTCCTTAGCTATGGGTATAGCAGATGCCCAAAAGAAGTTAGATGATAATTCTATCGCTCAAATCACAAAACTAGCCAATACCACATTAGGTGATAAATCGCTATTAGAACTGGGTTTTGCACCAGCATTCTATAGTTTTACCTATGCAGATATTAGCGCTAACATTCATTTAAAAATGAAAATGAAAGACGAGTTTGCGCTATCTGTACAAGTGGACGCCACTTATAACTCTGGAAAACAAGGAAAAGACAATTATAAAAACGTTGAAAAAGAGAAAGCATTTAATTCTGAAAAGAGTAGTTTTAAATCATCACGAAAGTTTTTAATGAAAAGCAGTACCAAGAATGCTGTTGTTATAAATGACAATCATTATAAACTAGATGAAAGTATAGGTATTGTTTCTAGAATAGATGAGTTTCATTCTAAAATTATCCAGTCACAAGATGTAGAACGCTTAAACTATTCGGTATTACAACAATTTGTTACTCGCTATACACCTTCTACAGATTTTACAATACTAAAGATTACAGACTATTTAGATGTTACTGTCATTAATGACGGAACAACTGTACTTACTTTAGATACTGATCTTTCTACTACATTTTCAACTTCTGGTGGAGTCTACGGTTTTTCAGGACAGCTAATTTATGGTTCTACAGTAAGTCCTAAGGATTTAGAATTCCATTTTGGATTTGATAAACGCATCCTCAATTTTAATTATGCAGAAGGTACAATAGACAATGCAGGAAAAGACGCAGAGTTTGAGGCATTGGCTTCTATTTTAAGAGAAGATGATACTGCAAGTATTGTTATTAAAGGCTATACCGATAGTAGTGGTGCAGATGCCTACAATATAAATTTATCTAAAGACAGGTGTGAAGCCATGCGTGATTATCTAGTAGCCCAAGGTGCTAGAGCCACACAAATACAGATTGAACCGAAAGGGGAAACTTTAGCTAGAGCCAATAGTGGTCCTGATGACACTAAAAATGAGGTGTTTAGAAAAGTAAGCATCGCCATTACTTCTGGAGCAGATTATATTTATTTTAGTTCTGAGTTAAATGGAGCTACTCCTGATACTGGAGCTAATTACTTTATCACAAATTCTAATAGTAGTCTTGAAATCTCATCATCAGCAGAAGATATAAGCGACTATTGGACAGAAGAAAGACATGGTATTGACTATTACCTAGATAAAGAGACTCAGATAGAGTTTTCTGCTTATTCCAAAACAAGCGAATCCATTAATATTTCAAAAGAAGAGGAAGAAGGCTCAGTAGACGAAGTGAAAATAGCACAAAGTGAAAGCACTAGTCAATTATTATCTGATAATAGTGGTAATTCTAAATCAGATCAAACTGTTGCTTTAGGATTGAATGTTGATTTACGCATGTCTAAGCAATTTGAAATGTCTGTAGAGGGTAATTCGTCTATGTCGGCACGTATGGTTGCGTTACCACCACCAGATGGATTTTTAAAGTACGTAGACTCTCTAACTGAATAATTATGGGAGCTATAGCCACTATAACAAATTCAATAACCAATGCGCCTTTACATCAAATGATAGAGCAAATGGGTATATCTGTTGCCAATGCACAAGCTGCCTTAGATGAGAACTCTATTAAAACGCTAAAGGCACTTGCAGAAAAAGGTGTTGAGATTAATGGAGAAACTACCAATTTATTATTACTAGGATTTGTACCCACTTTTTATGCCTTTACTGAAGCTAGTTTTGAAATGAAAATGGAATTTTCTATGGCAGAATCAGAAGCTTTTTCGGTAGGTGCCAGTGTGGAAGCCGATTTTGGTATAGTAGCCGCATCAGTAAGTGCGTCCTACAGTCGTAAGTTTGATCAGTCAGCCAGTGGCTCTTCTAGTATTGCAGCTAGAATGGTGTCGCTACCACCACCAGAAAACCTATTAGAAAAGTTAAAAACTATCAAACCAGAATTATAAACACAGTCATACAATACACATAAATAACAATTAAACATTAAAAGATGAATTTACGTAACAAACCAAGAATTGGACAGGAATTACTAGATGTGCCGATGGGCAGCATGATTCAGCAAATGGCTATGGCTATAGCCGAAGGACAAATGGCATTAGATGCCAACTCTATAGACGTAGCAGAAATGATGGGAGGACTTAAAACCATTACAGATGATGAGGGTAATGTGACCTTTGAAGACAGTCGTGTCTTTTTTGGCCAACAAAAGTTTACATCTACACAAGCTGTTACCTATTTAAATAGTGGAGAAGCCTCAGTCTATGAGCAAAACAAATTAGTAGAGGACTTAAAAGTAGGCGCTTCTTCTGGAGCATTAGCAACAGAAGCTGATGGTGTTTATACCCTTACAACAGCAGGAACAGGGTCATCAGTAGAGATTAATGTGCCTAGAAGACTATCTATGATGGAGTTAGGGTTTACACCAACCTTTTATCAATTTGTAGATTCTATTATAGAAGTAAAAATAGCTATTAAGTATACCCAAGAAGGTTCTTCAACGGTTGATATTAATCGATCAACCACTAATAAAAGTAGTCGCGGTGTTGGTGGTGGAGTCGCTAAGTTTTTTGGTAGTCCTAATGCAAGTAAAAGTACTGTTAGTACCTCTCAGGTTAATGCTAGCTACTCACAAAAATACAGTTACTCTGCAGAAGGAAGTAGTCTATTGAGAACCAAACTAGTTCCTATTCCGCCACCAGCAGTGTTGGAAGAAAGAATTAGAAAGATGATGGACGAAGAATTTACAGAAACACCAGCATAGTAATCAATAGATAAATTAAATACGATCTTATGAACATAGGTAAAGAATTATTAAACGTGCCATTTCCGCAGATGATTAAAAATTTGGGAGTTGGTATTGCTGAGGCACAATATGCCTTAGACAAAGTATCTATTCGTATTGCGCAAATGATGAGTGGTCACAAGCTTAATGCAGATGGTGAAATGGAGAAAGATGACACTGCCTTAATCGTATTAAAAGAAGGAGAGTCGGGTGTAAGTTTATTAGCTTTAGGCTTTACACCCACTTTTTATCAGTTTGTGGAGTCTTATATTTCTATAAAGATGGATATGCGATTTCAAGAAGACCGAGATTTAAGTCTTTCGGCAGAAGTCAAAGGACGCTATAGTACCGGTTTTACAAATGTGTCTGCCGCAGTGAACGCTAGCTATTCTCAAAAATACCAATTTGAAGCCAGTGGAAGTTCGGAGCTTAGAACTAAGCTAGTTACTGTGCCTGTTCCGGTTATATTTGAAAGTCGTTTACAAGCCTTATTAAAAGAAGACACTGGTAGTTAATCTTTTAAATTACTATACTTTATGGCTAAAAATTGGAAAACATTATTACCCAAAGCACCAGAACAAGATTCGGCTTCAGCATTGGATTTAAAGGCATCCCTTGAAGATTTAATACAGGTTGATGAGACGCTTAAAAGCTTAATTAGCGAGCGTGAAGCTTTGGAGCAACAGATGAAAACGTTGAGTGGAGAATCTGATGTTACAGACACACCAGCTAATAGCCCTTTTGAACAGCCCATTGACTCCTTTACAACCAAAAGGAAACAAGACAAAAAGCAGTTTGAAACCAAACGCCAATTAGAAGACAAAATTGCAGCCAAAAAACTAGAGTTTAAACATTGGGAAAAGCAAAGGAACGCACTTAAATTAAAAGTTATTAATGTCAAAAAGCAAGTGGCACGCACTAAGGCTTTTAAAAAGGATTTTAAGACTGATGATTTTGAAGCCAGATGGAACAAACAACGAGAGACTTTTAAAGCTAGAGCTTATAAAAAACCAAAAGATTTGTGGTCCAAACACAGAGATACACCCAAAGCTAATTGGGCAGAACAGCGAGACCAACCCAAAGCACCCATTGTAGCTAAACTAAAAGATGGGGTAGACAGAACAACGACCAAAAAAAGTAAACCAAAACCGAAATCAAAAACAATAAAAGACCGATGGGGAGAATTAAGAGATCAACAAAAAGAGGCTAAAAAACTAAAGGCCAAGTCCGAGAAAAAATGGGATGACTTTCAAAAACAATCTTTAGTCGATTCTTTTGATGTGGTACCTAAGGAGGCTAGTGATGACTTTAAGTCCTTTGAAAACGATTTTAAAGCATTAGCACAACAAGAAAAAGACGCTTTTGAGGAGAAACAACAACAGTTAAAAGATAAACTAAAAGCCAAAGCGAAGGCGACTAAAACCTCATTAGCTAATCAGAAGAAAAAAGAGGCTAAGCAGCAAGAGGCGAAAGCCCAACGCCAACAAGACAAACAAGCCGAAGCGCAACGAGAAGAGGACAGAAGACAAAGACAGATTAAATCCAGAGAGGAGAAGAAACAAGCGCAAAAGCGAGAACAACAACGTGAAGCACGAAAAGAAGCACGTCAAAAACGTAAAAAAGACAAATACGCATAATTATGAGTCAAGCAAATAATAGCTCTTTAGCATTACATGACATTTTATTATCCATAGCAGATAGTCTTAATGTGGCACAGCATCAATTAAGAAATATGTCACCTTATGACGAATATGGACGACCAAATACTTTATACCAATTGCCTTACTTGGATTTCTCTTTAGAGGTGATTAGTGAAGTTGTAAATGAAACCGAGTCTACACCATCATCTAATGCACGCCTTGCTAATCCTGAGGTTGCACAAACTGCTGCCTTTACAAAAAGCAATGTGATGACGCAACAAAGTCATCAAGCCTTAATGTATAAATTACCAACTACAACACAAAACAAAACTAGTAACGACAGTGCTTCCAATAAAATTACCAGTACCATTTCTGGTCGATTTGTTGCTGTAATGCCCAATGAAGGTGTTCCTCAGGTCTTTATTGTGATGTCTGCTGAACAAATTTCGGCAACAGCCTACACACTAAAAGTCACGTTAACCTATGCTACTAATGAGCCCGTTGTAGGACAAAAGGTAGAGATCAATTTTGATGAAGCGACCTCATTAGCCTTAAATGATACTGCAACTAGTATCACACCACCATTATTTTCGCCATCCAAAGAAGGTTTTACCAATGGAGCAGGCGTTTATGAAACCAACATAAGCATTGCCTCAGGCGATGTCAATAAAACGATAATTTTTGTAGCCAACAGCGGAACTATTTTTACCTCTGTAGCTATTAGCAACACCTAATCTTATGCCACTCAGTAAACTAAAACACATACGCATTAATTTTTCATTATTTGATGAAAAGAATAAGCCCAAAGCCAAATTACCTATATTTATTCAGTATTATGAGGTTACAAGCAATGCCTGGATTTCTATTTATGTCGCCGATATTGTTAAAGGGGTTTTAAGTATAGAAGAAACGACCAAGTCCAGAGCCAAAGCTTTATTGTCTTTTTTTAAGATATTAAAAAACAATCAGATCCCAGAACTGCGTATTATTGCCCAGAAGGATCTTTATAAATTAGAGCAATTTCAGGTTTTAACGTCCTTATATGCTTTTCATTTTGATGAAGAACAGAGTGTCTTACATTTTGATTTTGGTACTGCTTATTTGTTACCAGAGGCTATACTAAAAGAGCAACCAGGGTTTATGGATTTTATAGTTGTTACTTCGCCATACTCGTTTGCGTACGACAACCAACTGCTTGATAAATCATTACAACAATGCATCACTAAAACTAAGACGTTAGAAGGACAGTTAGCCAAATCTAAAACGCAATTAACTGCAAAGCAAAAGCAATATACTGAGGTTAGCAATACGTTAAAAACTACGACTAAAACCCATACTGATTTAAGTCAAGCGCATACTGCTTTAGAAGCTAATTATGACCTTTTAAAAAATGACGCTAACGCCTGCCAAGAGGAAAAGGAAGCACTGCAAGCTGCATTAGACGAAGCACAACAAGCACTAGAAGTATTACATCAAGCAAATACTAAATTAAAAACACAAAATGAATCCCTTACAACTTCTTTAAATGAAGCTAAACAAGACATAGAGCGTTTAGCTTCTTTTGAAGACAAGTACCTAGCGTTACAACAAGAGTTTGACGCTTTAAACGGAAATTATACCGAGAGTCTCCAAGCGCTAGAGCATTGTGCCAAAGGGTATACTGCTTTACAAGACACCAATGCACAGCTTAAAAAAGAACACCAGAGTTGTTTAGAGCAATTAGAGATTTGTAGTGCAGAAAAAGCACAATCTGACAAGGAACGCTTGGAAGCTTATGCCACGCTAGATGCGCTAAACACCAAATACAAAACTACTGTAGAACAGTTGGGCCTAAAAAATACTGAAAATGAACAGTTGCAATTAAAAATAGACGAGTTAAGTAAGGACGTCGCTTTTGATTTACGACCTATGCCAGTAAGTGGTGTGTATACCAACATTGTTAACGAGATACAATTAGCAGACAACTTAAATACTAGTGACTATAAGCTGTCTAATATACAGTTAAAAATTAAGTCCTTGGTTAATCGTGATCAAGAGGGTGTTAATTTGCAGTTTTTAAATCATGAAACTGCCAAGGAGATTAATGGAAACTCTATTAGTGAAGTGGTTTTAGACATAGAAAGTGCACCAAGACCCGTTACTACACCAGGTACGCTACCTAATTTGCTTGGGTTTACAGAAACTGCTGTAAGACGCATTTTAAACAACTTAGGCTTACGATTAAATCCTGTTTACCAAAAACAGAGTACTGTGCCATCAGGAGAGTCTTTTAAGCAGAGTCCAGCATTAAACAGCACGATACAAAACAATCAATTAATCACTGTAATATTTAGTAAAAATGAGTAATCCAATCCAACAATTTAGTGACCTATTATCGGGACCGTTAGGCGAATTAATAGCCTCTATAGGACGAGGTGTAGGCGAAGCACAATCTGCATTAGACGAGGGCTCTTTACAGCAAACCTTAGCGCTTTACAGTCTAGACAATCCGCAAGACGCTACGACACCAGATGCTGACACTGCGGATGCTGCTAGCGTTACCGTTACTGACAACCAACGCATGTTGGAATTGATTAGAAGTATTGGTTACCAACCTACGTTTTATGTGATACCAGAAACAGAGGTAGAAGCCAAAGTGTCTTTAACTATGGATCTTTCTAATACGCAAAGTGCCCCTTTACGACAAACCTACCAGAGCAGGAATTATCGCGCTAATGTGACTCCGCTTAATGCTAACAATATTAACCAGTACAGCCTGAATGCTAATGCAGCAGCCACTTTAAAGTTTAAGATTGTTCCGGTACCACCACCAAGTGGTGTTGCAGAAAAACGTATTATGCCACAGCTTATTGGTAGAGTTTATAACGATGCTACTATAGGACTTATGGCCTCTGTAGGATTAACTTACACCTTAGATGAGGACTCGCAAACCTTATTAGACGAGAACCCAACTATATCTTTAACTATAGCCAACCAAAATATTGCTACCCAAAGCATTATTGATATTGGTACAGCCATTATACTGACCTTACAACAACAGTAATTAGATAAATATACTGCACCTTACTATGGTGTGTTTGGATTAAAGTGCCACCAATACACTTGTGATGTGTTAGTTATTGCCCGATTTTTTTTAACAATTTTCGGGCTTTTTTATATGCCACATATACATTAGCGTTATATGGTATTTTCTGTTTGTTTTTGGTGATTAGTTGCTATTAGATGCATCCTTTTTTGAGGTTATTGTAGGAGGGAAGTGGAGCGTGTACTTTTTGTTTTTTAATTATTGAGGTGCACTCTGGTGCATTACCATGAACTATCTATGGCTTTACTATGGAGTATCTATGGAGTATCCATGAAGTATCTATGGAGTAACCCTTGCTTAAAATTACAGGTATTTGCGTTTTTTAACATTTTTTAGCATTTAGAGGGGTAATAAGTTGTTTAAATTATTCGTTATTAAGGTATTGCAAGTGTGCACTGGTAGTTTTTAGGATGGTGTGTAGGGGAATGGTTGGTTTGTTTCTTGAGTTTTTATCTACAATGTTGGTTAAACATTTTTTGTATGAAGCTACTATTGTAAATAAATTAACTATTTGATAAATAGCTATTTAAATAAAAAACCTTATATTTGAAATAGTTATTTGTTATTTACAAATAATTAAACTCTCCCTTTTAAGAATAATACAATAGTAATTTTTTAAATCTACCCAATATTGGGTGTATTTTGGTTACAGTCTTTTATCTAAATTGTTGTATAATTTTAAAGCTTTTACAAATGAAAACTATTTTAATTCTGTTATTGTCTATTTCATGTTCCTTTGTTTATTCTCAGAATGATGAAGATTCTGTTTATTATTTAACTCGAACCATGAGTTTAAAAGAATATGATTTCACTACAAATACACCATCATCTAAGACAATTATAGCTCAAAAAGGCTGGCGTTTTACAATTGACCAACCAGATACTAGTGGCTATGTTATTAAATTTTTGAAATGGGATGATGAGGACAACCCTAAAAATCAGACAATTTATGCGAAAGTCACAACAACGCAAGTCATAAGTAAAAAAGGGAATACTATAAGTAAAAATGAAGAGATCATAAATTATTATCATATATCAAATAGCGATTTTAGTGATTTTACTAAGGAATTTACAGAAGAAGATCCATCACTTAGTTTTGTTACTGGAGCGATTACAGTTCCTATAAAAATTAGACCTAGTGGTGATCAAATCGATGATGAAGGAAATAAAACTAGACCTTTCGATTTTACTGGTGATATTAATATTGGGGTGTCTGTTGGGTTAAGAATAAGACTTGACAAAAAAGGTGTAGGCTTTTTAATACCCTCAGCAGGAATAAACCTAACTTCTGTAAGTATTGATGAAAATACAGTTAGAAATGACATAATAACCTCTAAAACTAATGCATCATCCCTAACTCCATTTATTGGTATTATTGGTGAGTATGACAATTTCCAAGTTGCGCTTATTACAGGCTGGGATAGATTATCTGGTAAAACAGGTGAGAATTGGATTTACCAAGGAAAACCTTGGTTTGGAGTTGGCTTAGGTTATAATATTTTTAATACGAGCAATAACAATCCTAGTAATAACAAGGATGAATAATTTTTTTATTAGGATATTGAATTCATTTTTAACTATATTACTATATGTTATAAACGATAATTAAATTACTCAATATCTATAATTAAACCATTGATGTTTTAGCCGTAATCCCCTTTAAATTAATTATTTACAACAATAGACTTAAAGACATTATATCATAAATTATGTCAAATATCACTATTAAGCTAATTATTATAAAACGTACTATGATTTATTGCGTTATCTAACTTGAACTTGGGTTAAAAACGAAAGTTTATAACATCATTTCCTTTATTTTATCTTCTAAAAATTTACTCTACAATGTTAATGGAACACTTTTTTTACGAAGCGCCGATAGGAGAGTAATAATATATTTGAGGAATGCATCACATAAATAAATTTATAATTAAAAAATAGAATCTTAATATTTTAATTTATCTTACAGTTTTATATTTAATATGATAAACAAAATTTCATTTAAAGGGTATAAATCTTTTAAAGACAAAACAGAGTTAGAGATAAAACCTATAACTGTAATCTTCGGAAAAAACAGTTCTGGTAAAAGTGCTATAGTAAAGCTTCCTACATTAATAGAGGGTTCCATTTCAGGAGAATTTGATGAACCATTTATGTACATAAATAATAAAGTAGAGTTAGGAGCTGATTATAGGGATTTATTCTATAATAGAGGTATTCAAGAACAACTAGATATTGGTTTAACAGATGGGAAAATCAAAATCGAAATTGAGATTATAAATGCTCCAGATAAACCAGTTATAACAGAATGGAGAAGTTTTAATTTAGAAAATTCAGATAATAAAAATATAATTACTACAGAAGAAATTGATAAATCTAGAGGTAATTTGTTCTCTGGTTTTTTGCCTAAAGCGATATCAATCAAACTTAGAGAAGTTTTATCTTTAAAGACAGACTATATAGGTCCTTTTAGGCTATATCCTCCAAGAGTGTTTCATTTATCTGGAAGAACAAATTTTGAGAGAATTGGTAATAAAGGAGAAAATGCATATCAAATTCTAGTTAATAATGATTCATTAGCTTCTGAAGTAAGTGATTGGTTCAAAGCAAATTTTGATGGATGGGAACTTTATGTAAATAAAGTTGAACCTTATTATGAAATTAAAATAAAAAGAGAGAATTCACAAAATGAAGGTGTTAATATTGTCGATGTAGGACAAGGAATGAGTCAAGCTTTGCCTATAATTGTTAAAGCTCATATGAAGAGCTCAGAAGAAACCTTAACAATCTTAGAGCAACCAGAATTGCACTTGCATCCAGGCGCACATGCTAATTTAGCTCAACTTTTGTTTAACTCTACACAAAATTCAGGTAACAAATATTTAGTTGAGACTCACTCTAAAAATTTTATCCTAAGGTTGAGAACTCTTGTTGCAGACAAAAAAATTGATAAGCAAAATATAAATTTATATTATGTTTATTTTGATGACGAAAAGGATTCAAGTTATTTAAAAAAAATTGAATTGAATGATTTAGGTGAAGTAGATTTTTGGCCTGATAATGTTTTCGATGAAAGTTTTGATGAAGTTAAAGCATTAATAAGAGCTCAGAATAAGTTTAAATAAATGATTGTAAAATTAGCATCGCCATTATTTTTTGATCCCAATTATTTCGAGGAAATAGACGGCTTTTTGAAATTATTTATCGAAAATAGATATGAATTATTAGTTGACAATCCAGATATAACTGAGAAAGGTTGGATTGAAGGAGTAAGACCAACATCCGCAATACAAGATTTTATAAAAGAAGCTTTAGTTAATTCTGTTAATTTAGGTAAAGAAGATGTTTTGTTAAATGAAAATAATGATATTGAAAATAAAGTGTATTCCCTAAAAGATGGAATGATTTTTCTTTCGGGTTCTGTTTTAATTTTTATGGAAAATGCAAATAACGATCAAAAATTTATAAGAGGCATTTTACAAAAAATTGAAACAGGAGAAAAAGCTTTTTCATTTTACAAAAAAAGATGGCTTGAATTTAGACATTGTGGAGGGAAAGACGATATTGTAAATCAAATAAATCAAGAATTAAGAAAGTATCGAAACGAAGAATTAGATAATTGTAATTATTTAAAAGCAATTGTTATTTGTGATAGTGATAGAAAGTACCCAAATGAAACTTTAGAACTAGATAAATTAATAAATCATTGTACTGATAATAAAATTAAATTACATGTTTTAGAAAAGAGAGAAATAGAAAATTATATTCCATTAGAAATGTTAGAAACTAATGAGAATATAGATAAAAACAAAGTTAATTCATTAAAAGAATTAACTCCTGAACAACAAGATTTTTATGATTTAGAAAAAGGTTTTAATATTGATAGTCGTAAAAAACTTCACCCTTTATTTGAAGATATTTCTAATGAAAATTACCGACATTTAATTAAAGGGTTGCATACAACTAAATTTAGAACTAAGACAGAATTACCAAAAATGTTCCTAAGTGAATTTCTAACAAAAAAGATGTTATTAGATAAATGTAAACATCAAAATACCCCTAAAGAACTTGAGAATATTATTGAGAAGATAAATGATTTATTATAACTTTGTATTGTATGAATAAAATAAATGTCCGTCCTGATAAGGATCGTTTAATAAATTTAATGAACGACATAAAAAAGGGTAAAATTGTTGTGCCTAATTTTCAGCGCGATATAGTATGGAATATAAAACAGAGATTAGAATTATTTGACAGTATTAGTAAGGGCTTTCCAATTGGCAGTTTATTATTTTGGAATCCAGAACAAGATAATTTTCAATTTAATAATAAAATAGGTCCATACACTTTAGACTTAAATACTAATAAATATTCTTATATAATAGATGGATATCAAAGAATTACAACTTTATTTAGTGCCCTAAATAATCCTCACGAGTTTTCAAATAATAAAATAGATGAAGAAATTTTAGAAGAATTTATTGTTCATTATAATTTAGAAGAACAAGAATTTTTTCATTTTAGAAAAACAAGAAATAATGAGATTGATTCATCAAGTATTCCTTTATATGTATTAGTGGATACTTTCGAGTTTTTAACCTTTACCAAACGCATTCAAGAAGACTTTGATGAAAATAAAAGTAATATATACATTAATAGAGCAAAAAAATTAGCTACATCATTGTTAGATTATGAAATAGCTTTTGTTAATATTTTAGGAGGTACAATACAAGATGCAGTTGAAATGTTTTCTAGAATTAACTCGAAAGGAAGTGATATGTCACCAATGTGGATGATAAGTGCCTTAACATATGAGGATGGTAGTGAGGGATTCAAGTTTAGTGATGAAATTGAAGATTTAAAATTAGATTTAAAGCAATTTAATTTTGAAGACCTTAAAACGGAAATATTTCTGCAATGCATTGAAAGTTCAACTGGTAAAATCTATTTTGACGTTAAAACAGAATCATTACCTAAAAGGAGTGATTTCAAAGATTTATCAAGAAATACATTTGAAAACATCTACCAAGCAGTTAATTTTTTATATCATAGAGTAAATGTACTTAGTTTAAACCTTTTACCTTATAATCTTCAACTTATTTTTATAACTGAATTTTTCAGATTAGTTGACAACCCTTCAAATGATCAACTAAATGAATTAGAGAGATGGTTTTGGCAAACAACATATTCTTCATATTTCTCAATCTATTCACTTAGTAAACAACGAAAAGCTTTTAATAAATTTAAACAATTCTGTAAGGGAGAAATTGATACACCTTTATACAAAGCAAGTAAAAATGATAAGTTTGAATCCGCAGAATTTCCAAAAAAAATATATTATGGTAGTGTTCGCTCTAAAGCTTTAGCTTTATTTATGATTAAAAATGTTCTTGATAAATCATCAATCAACGATTATGATTTTGATGAGTTTTATAGCTTTAGTAAAGAAGATAAAGATTCAGTAATGCTATTCCCTAAATTCAAAGGTTTAGAATATAGTCCAAAAATAATTGATATAAATACAAGACAAAAAAAGAATAAAGATTATTCATACATTTTAAAAGGAAATATTTCAAATTTTAATTATGAAGCCAACTTTTTAAATAATGAAATGAATTTCAATAACTTTAGCATATCCAATTTTAAAGAATTGAGATATAACTTAATTTCTAATAGTGAATCTAAATTTGTTGAAAGTCTAGGATTAACATACAATGGTACTGATAAATTTGATGTATATCTATTCTAGCGACCTCATATTTTTTTTGGGCAAAATAATAGGGGAATGAACGTAAATGTTCTAGTGAATTAGTAATATAGTTTCTAAAACGTTAAAACTACACAATGAATTTCAAATAACAGCCTGTAAATAATTAGTCACTTTTACTTACCACCTAGGCTTTCTACTTCAGTTATTTAAAAACATTTATTTTAAAACGTTTACTCTGTAATTGTTATTATGCAATGTAACGATAGGCGAGTAGTGGTGTGTGGCATGCATTTAAATAACACCTATATTTCTAAACATTACATTAGAAAAGTATTATTTTAGAGGCCATATTACATTGCTATACATGAGATTAAAAAAATACTTTCTATTATTCATAAATTTTATAAGAGATTATTTATTTAGAAAAAAGACCCTTAATTACCTATTGTGGCTATTAATAGTTGCCATTTTAGCCCAGTTACATGCTATTAATAACTATGATGCTATACAGGCTATTTTTACTGAATTACAAAAAGATTATGATAGTATTTGGTTAAAGTATTTGATACTGGTTATTGAGTTTTTTGTTGGTGATGCTAGTGTTTTTGTTTTAAGTACTTTAATTGTTTTATTTTTAATTATCTGTTACCTAAAGTATAAAGAGATTAAAGCTGTTAATGGGTTAGGCAGTAGTGAGGATTTTAAAAATGAATTATTGCATAGCCTAGTTGACACGATATCTAAGGCACAGAAAATTGATAGTGAGGCTTATATTTCGGCTATACATATTATTAATAATAAGGCGCTTAAAGCTAAATTAAAGACCTATCATAACTTTGAACGCAAGCGAGGTAATGTGCATTTATTAGAAAAATTTGTAGTAGACAGTAATTTAATTGATGATTTAAAAAAACATAGCCATTAGATGAGTTATTCTGAATTAAGTAATCCTTATGATTTTGCAAATCCTGTAACTGAAGAGAAGTTATTTGCTGGACGGTCTGACGAATTGAAAGAGATCCGTTATTATTTGAATCATGGCGCCAAAACTAATAAGCCTATCAATCTTTCGTTAATTGGTGATCGCGCAGCAGGTAAGACAAGTTTGCTTAACATGATTGAAATTGAGGCTTCTAAATTAAATTTTCTTACGGTAAGAATAGATTTAGATGAAGGGGATAAGGGGTCTCAGTTGCAATTTTTTTATAAGATATTTGATTCTATTTTTAATTCGGCTATCAACGACAATTATTTTGGAGGCGTTGGAGGTGCTATTTTTGATGAATACTTGAATCAAACTTCGGCTTATACGGTCTCTAATAATATAGAGTTTAGACCTTTTTTGTTTCCTATACAATTTGCTAAGGCTATGGAAGCCGGAAGGACAGATGTATTAACTTCTGAAAGTAATTTTAAAAGGGATTTAGAAACCATCAATAAGGAAGTTAATACCTCTATAATTCTGCTTTTTGATGAATGTAATGTGCTGTCTGAAAGTCGTGTTTTACTTGAAAAAATCAGGAATATTTTTATGAATAAAACTAACTATATGTTAGTTTTTACAGGTACTAAAGAGTTGTTTCCGGTTATAGATGACATATTTTCGCCTATAATTAGACAGTTTAAAAAAATTACTGTTGACGAATATAAGGATATTGAGGATACTGAGATTTGTGTTAGTAAACCGCTTTTAGATATTGGTATAGAACCTAGTGATATTTTTGAAAATTCGACTTTTCGTGAGTTACATAACATCTCTGAAGGGAAACCTTATGAGATCCAATTGATTTGCCATACTATGTTTAAAAAAATCCAGGAAGGGATTACCGATAGTATGACATTAAATCATTCTGTCTTGGAGGATGTTAGGTTAGAATTAGAAACGTCTCAGGATTTAGCTAAACGCCCAAAACTTTATGAGATTAAGAGTTTTAATAAAGAGACTTTACAGCACTTAAATTACTTGTCTAAATCCTTAAAACGATCGACCAGCAATGAGGTTTTAAATTTAGAATATTTAATTTATGGTAATGATAGAGTGACCAAAGACGGTTTTAAAGCATCCTATAATAAGTTTATTGACAAAGGTATTTTATTTATAAATCCTGAGGGTAAATTAGATTTTTTTGGTGATGATTTTGATAAACTGTATACAAAATATTATGCCAGAGAGGCAGGCGTGCAATTTGAGTTTAATTATTATAATTTAGAGTCTAATTACTATAGAGGTATTAGAGATTTGTTAACCCCAACCAATAGCCATTTGAGCTTAAATAGGGATAATGCCCTTGTGCATAAAACCATTGGCTATTTTCTTAATAACACAGCTACTATTGATGCTGATTTAAGTACGGTAATGACCATTTATACCATTTTATTTCAGTTTAGAAAAGATGAGATCATCCATATTGAAATGCCTTTTAATTTAAATGGTACTAACTTTTTTATACATCTATTTTTTGATGATAAGGATGAGGCTAAAAAAGTGACTGATTTTCAGAAAGAATTTGAAAAGAGGGTTAAGGACAATGGTACTAATATTTTACTTAATGACATTATTATTAATGAATTACATATACCTGATAGAGTTGAACTAGTTAAAAAAATACAAGCTTTACACTCTAAAAGCATTACGAAAGAAGTTATTAAATATCATGGTGTTAGATTTCCGATTGAGCATATTGAGTATCTTTTAGAAAAGAATGAGGAAAGCAAAGACATTGTTTTAGCACATTGTAATGCTATTTGGGAATTAGACTTTAATAGTAAAAGACAATTCTGCTCTATTGAAAATTATAATGTTGTTAATATGGGTTATATCTACATGATTAACCTACTTTTGGATAAGGCTAAATGTTGTTCGGATTTTGTAACTACTAATTTAGAGTATAATAAATTTCATTTAAGTCTTAATACATTTAATCGTTCGGTTATAGAGATTATGACAGGTAACTTAAATGCTATTCAGAAAAATATGGATCTAGTTATTACATTAGCTAAAGACTATCAGGAGAGTACTAATACGGTTGATTCTACTAGTTGTTCTTGTTTATTAATACCGTCTATAACTGATGACGGTAAGATTACTTATATAGAGGTGGAGAATCCTGAATTGATACAGACTGCTTTAGATGTTAAGGCGTATTTTAAGTAGAGTTAGGTTTAGTTTTAATTATTAGGGTATTACCTGTTTATTAATTATTGAAATATGCTAAGGCGTTATTTTGGTGGTTTGCTTAGGTGAAAGAGAAAGTTGTTACTGTAGTTTATTTAAAAAAAATATTCTAAAAGTTTCTTCTGCGATGTTAATGGAAAATTCTTTTAAATTAGGGTAGAGTAATGTGGAAAATGTGTGTTGAATGGAAACTAAAGTATATCTTCTACTTAATATTTTATAAGATATTTTTTTTATCCTTATTTTAGAAGCTAAATTAGCTGTATTATTAAAATTACTTTCTATATAATTTGAAAACTACTTTAAGCATCATATTACTACTACTTTTTCAAAATAATCTTTTGTCACAGAATCTAGATTCCATTATAAGTGTATTGGAGTCTAAGATGCGTAAACATGAATTTTATGATCTTGAAAAGAAAGAAAGGATAAAATCATTAATTGAATCAAGCAATAAAACAAACAATCTTAAAGCGCAATATAGAATTACTAACGCTATTTTTGAAGAATATCAGTTTTATAGTTTCAACCAAGCGCTTGAGTACATTGAAAAAAACATACAGATAGGAGAAAAGCTTAATGATAAGCTATTATTAGATGAAGCCAAACTTAAAATGGGATTGCTTTTGGTTAATACGGGTCGGTTTAAAGAATCTATCGATGCTTTAAGTGAAATAGATCGAAATTTGTTGCCAGAATCATTAATTAGTGATTATTTTATAGCACATAAAGAAGGGTATTCTGGTTTGGCATATAATACAGCAGTAAACAGTAATAAATTAATTTATTCAGAACTCTATACAGCATATCAAGATTCTTTATACGCAAGGTTAAAACCAAACTCAGAGGAAGCCTTAAGACTTAAAGAAAAGGAATTTAGGGATAGTCGTAATTTAGATATGGCTTTTAAGATTAATTCACAAAGGCTAGAAAAAGTAAAAATAGGTTCTAGATTGTTCTCTTTAATCACTTTTGAAAGGTCATTATTGTATGAATTGAATAACGAATCAACAAAACAAAAAGAGTATTTGATTTTATCGGCTATGTCAGACATCCAAGCTTCGGTAAAGGATAATGCATCAATGGGGACTTTAGCTAAGATACTTTTTACAGAAGGTGATATTGACAGAGCGTATCAATACATTAATTTTTCTTACAATGATGCTGAATTCTATAATTCTCGATTACGTTTAGTGGATATCGCTAATAATATGCCTTTAATAACAAAAGCCTACGAACTAAAAACTGCAAAGCAAAAGCAAAAGTTAGAATACTCTTTAGTTTTTATTAGTGTTTTAGCAGCGTTTTTACTAATAGCAATTTATATGGTTTATAAGCAAGTCAAAAAAGTATCAGAAGCCAAGGATAAACTTAAAATTGCTAATAATCAACTTCTAGTTTTTAATAAAAAGCTTAATACATCTAATGAAGAACTTAAAAACCTTTATTTAGAGCTATCAGAAGTA
Organism: Olleya sp. ITB9; assembly: GCF_001315805.1. Lineage (NCBI taxonomy): Bacteria > Pseudomonadati > Bacteroidota > Flavobacteriia > Flavobacteriales > Flavobacteriaceae > Olleya > Olleya sp. ITB9. The sequence continues at coordinate 23,777 of NZ_BCBW01000014.1, read as the reverse complement.
GATAAAATTAAGGAACATTACATAGGTAATTTTTTAAATCTTTATTCAGAATACATCACCAAATTAGATGTTTACAGAAAATTGGTAAGCAAATATGTTAATGCCAATCAAATGAATGCGTTACTTAAATTATCAAAATCTAAAAGACTAATTGATGAAGAATTAGAAATTTTTAACAACAATTTTGATAGTTCATTTTTACATATCTATCCAAATTTTTTGTCAGAAGTCAATAAGTTACTAAAACCAGACCATCAAATTGAATTAACTGATATAAAGCAATTAAATACAGAATTAAGAATCTTGGCACTTATCAAATTAGGAATTGATAATAGTTCAAGAATTGCAAAAATCTTAAGGTATTCTGTAAATACCATTTATAATTACAGAGCAGCTATTAATAAATCTGCAATTGATAAAACAAATTTTGAGAAGATGATAAAATCTATCTAAAAATTAAATAATATTATCAAAAACACCCTCTATAAATTACTGATTTCGGATATGAAACTCTGAAATCATCCAATAAAATCCACTTTTCACATTCTGTTTAAACTTTTTAAGTGCCTGATTTTTATTATTTTAATAAATATTTATGCACTATAAAATCCACTTTTACAAATTTCTGTATTGTAGTTGCTGTTATTTCAGGGTAATTTGCAAAACCATTTTATTGACATTATAATTTAATACATATAGAGGCAAATGATTTATAAAAAATTAGTTTTCATTACGGTAATTTTCATTTCATTATTGTGTACAAGTAAAAGTGTAGCACAAAATGAAGTTACCGGTATAGTAACCGAGAATGATGGATTACCTATACCTGGAGTTTCAGTGATATTAAAAGGAACTTCAATTGGTGTTAGTACAGATTTTGATGGTAAATACACGTTAAGTGAAGGTGTAAATCAAAATTCAGTTATAGTATTTAGTTATATAGGATTTAAACCACAAGAGGTTTTAGTAAAAGGACAGTCTGTTATTAATGTTGATTTGCAAGAGGATACAAATTTATTGGATGAAGTTGTAATAGTAGGTTATGGTTCTCAACTTAAAAAAGACATTACAGGATCTGTTTCTACAATAGATAGTGAATCTTTTGAAACCCGAGCTAACACTCAAGTAGGTTCTTTATTACAAGGGCAATCAGCAGGTGTCCAAGTCATATCTGGATCAGGTAAACCATCAGGTGGATTTAGTGTACGTATTAGAGGAACAAACTCAATTAACGCAAGCAGCGAACCATTATATGTGGTTGATGGTGTACCTACCACAGACACAAGAGCTATAAACCCTAGTGATATAGACACTATAACAGTTTTAAAAGATGCCTCTTCGGCTGCTATCTATGGGGCTCAAGGAGCAAATGGAGTTGTTTTGATTACTACAAAACGAGGAACAACATCAAAACCAAAAGTGAGTCTAAATATGTATACTGGAATCTCTCAAGTCTGGAATACTCTACCAGTCTTAAATGGTGAACAATATAGAGATTTAATGACAGAAATGGGATTGTCAACAGATTGGGACAGCTTTACAGCACGTACTGATTGGCAAGAAGAGATATTTCAAAATGGATTTTCTCAAAATTATCAAGCCTCAGTATCTGGTAAAACTGAAGGAACTAGTTATTTTATTTCAGGAGGTCATTTAACCCAAGAAGGAGCAGTAAGAACGTCTGAAATTGAAAGAAGTAATTTTAAAATTAATATTGATCAAGACATTAATGATTGGTTAAAAGTTGGTACCAGAATATCATATACATCTTATAAGGATGTGGATATTAATGACAATAACAACGTAAATCAAGGAGGTGTCCTTTTGGGTGCATTAACCACACCATCTATAATTGGTGTATACAATGAAGCTGGAATGTTTACTAGTAACCCGTTTCAAAATTGGGAAAACCCATTGGCTAGTACAGACGGTTTGGATAGAGAATATAATAACAACCGTTTTTTAGGAAATATTTATTTAGAAGCTAAATTTCTTGAAAATTTTAAATACAAGTTTAACTATGGGATTGATAATAATAATGGCGTATTTGATTCGTTTTTAGATCCTTTTAGAACAGGTTTTGGTGCTGCAATTGGTGGTCAAGGTATTAATAATACAGATAAAAAATCTTATTATATTGTTGAAAATACACTTAGTTATAATAATTCATTTAATAAACATACTGTTGAAGCCTTAGTGGGCTCAGTCACACAAAAGTTTACATTTGAGAACAGTTCTATTCAGACTAGAAATTTTGCTAGTGCATCCGTAACAACACCAAATGGAGGCTCTGAAATTTTTGATGCTTCTGCTTGGAAATCAGAAAGAGCGAATGCTTCCTTTTTAAGTCGAGTTAATTATAGTTTTGACGATAAATATCTGTTAACTGCTAATTTTAGAGCAGATGGATCAAGTGTTTTTGGACCTAATAAAAGATGGGGTTATTTTCCATCATTCTCTTTAGGATGGCGAGTTTCAAACGAAAAATTTATTAATAAAGACGGATTAATTAATGACCTTAAACTTAGGGCAGGTTGGGGACTTGTTGGTAACGATAATATTAACGCTTATAGTTATTTAGGTCGTGTTGGATCTGGAGCAAATTACCCTTTTGGTGGTGTCACGCAACCTGGTACATTTCCGGGATCTATTGAAAACTTAACATTAAAATGGGAAGAGTCTGAACAAACAAATATAGGTTTTGACCTTTCTATGTTAAATAACAGACTATCTGTTACAGCTGATGCCTACATAAAAAAAACTAATGACTTATTGTTAAACGCACCATTGCCAACGACTTCTGGTTTTGATAATGCAATTAGAAATATTGGAGAAATACAAAACAAAGGAATAGAATTAGCTTTAAATACGGTAAACATTAATTCTGATAACTTTTCATGGAATACTGGATTTAATATATCCTTTAATCGTAATGAAGTGGTTAGTCTTGTTGGACAAGAATTATTACAAGGTGGTATAACAGGAGGTAGAGGTGAAGCTAGTCTAGTAAGAGAAGGCGAACCTTTGGGTACTTTATATGGTTATATTTTTGGTGGTGTTGATCCTGCATCTGGTAACGCTTATTATATTGATAATGAGGGTAACTCCACCTTCAATCCTACACCAGAAGACCGTACAATTATTGGTGATGCTAACCCAGATTTTTACTATGGTGTAACTAATACTTTAAATTATAAAGGCTTTGGTTTATTTGTTTTTCTTCAAGGATCTCAGGGTAACGACATGTTAAATGTCACACGAATTGAAACCGAAGGTATGATTGATCCTAAAAATCAATCTACTGCAGTTTTAGATCGTTGGAGACAACCAGGAGATATTACAGATATACCAAGAGCTAGTTTTGGTAATAGTGATAATTCTAGGGTCTCAACACGTTTTATCGAGGACGCTTCATATTTAAGATTTAAAACCATAACCTTAAGTTACGATTTACCTAAAAATCTAATTGACAAGCTAGGCATAACTGCCCTAAAAATTTACGGTACAGGAGAAAACATTTTTACAATAACAGATTATTCTGGTTTTGACCCAGAGGTTAATGCTTTTGGTGGAAGTAATACAGTACAAGGTATAGACTTTGGAACCTATCCTCAAACAAGAAACTTAATTTTTGGTATAAACGCAACATTTTAATTATTACAGTTATGAAACTATTTAAAATATTAACTTTAGGATTACTTCTAACAACAATGGTTGGTTGTGAAGACTTTTTAGACCTTCAACCTATTTCAGAGGAAACTAGTGGTAATGCCTATGAAACAGCAAGCCAAATAGAGGCAGCATTAGTAGGCGCTTATGAGTCCTTTCAATCATCAGAATATTATGTTTGGGATTATTTATTGTTTCAAGATGTACGTTCGGATAATTGTTATGCAGGTGGAGACAATCCAGAGGTTTTTCAAATAGATAATATTACAATTCCTGCTACACATTCTAGAATATTTACACATTGGTCTAATCTATACAATGCAATCTCAAAAGCTAATTTAGTAATTGAGCGTGTTAGTAATATTTCTGACCCTTTACTTACTGAAGCACGCAAAAACCAAATAAAAGGTGAAGCCATTTTTTTACGTGCTTACCATTATTTTACCTTAGTTAAATTATGGGGAGGCGTTCCATTAATTACTAATACAATAACATCAACAGATGCAGATGCTGTTAATATCCCAAGAGCAACACAAGAAACCGTTTATGCACAAATAATAGCAGATTTAGAGCTAGCAGCAACCTTATTACCTGAAATCTACAGTAATGATGCTAGTATAAATAAAGCTAGAGCGACATCTGGTGCAGCTCATGCTTTAGCAGCTAAAGCATATGCACAACAACCTAATCCAGATTATAATGCTGTTTTATCACACATACAAGCTGTAGAGACTAGTAGCGCTAACTATCAATTAATAGCATATAACGATTTGTTTAGTGGTAATAACTATAATAACGCAGAATCAATAATTGAGGTGCAATATCTTGGAGGTAATGAAGGTAATTATGGACCACAATTATTATTACCACCATCTGTAAGTGGTGATTCCTGGAGAAAATTTGTTACACCATCTGTAGACCTAATTAATGCTTTTGATAGTGAAGGTGATATTGTTAGAAAAAATGCTTCTATTTTATTTGAGTCAGTCCAATGGGTTGACGAATTTTGGGGGAATACACAAGGATCTGTAATTCCATTTAGTTATAAATGGAAAAATGCTAATGGTTTTGCAAGTTCTGATAATACCTATCTAATTCGTTATGGTGATATTGTTTTACTTAAAGCTGAAGCCTTGAATGAAATCAATCAACTTCAAGCTGCAATAACAGAAGTAAATAGAATAAGATCTAGAGCTGAATTACCTGATTTAACTAATGCACAAAGTAACTCTCAACAAGTTTTAAGAGAAACTATACTTAAAGAAAGACGATTAGAATTATTTCAAGAAGGTCAACGTTGGGATGATCTTGCTAGGTATAATGCTTTAATTTCAACAATGAATAATTTGGTAGAAATTGACTTAAGAACTGGTAATCAGGTAGATTACAACATGACTGATGCTAAAAAATTATTACCAATTCCGCAACAAGAATTAGATAGAAACCCAGCTCTAACACAAAACCCACTTTAATAATTAGCTATGAAAACAAAAAACATATGTATTGTAATATTTAGCATACTACTTAGTTTTACATATTATTCCTGTGAAACTGATGGAAACTTACAACCTGAGGGAGAATGGGACCTAAGTGCTCCTGTAGTTTTAACACCAACATCTGAACAAAGTATTATTCTAAATCAAGACACACCTTCTGAATCTGTTACTTTTAGTTGGGAAGCAGCAGAGTCATCATTAGGTTACGCTGTTACCTATAAGGTAATGTTATTACAAGAAGGTACAGTGGATTTTTCTGAACCAATTTTTATTTCAGAATCCTCAAATAACGGAATCAACACTTCATTATCCATTAGTTATGAAGCATTAGATCAGGCTTTAGCTTTTTCAGGTTTTCCTGCTAACGAAAACGCATCATTAACCTTAGCTGTGCAAGCCAGTAGTTTAAGTAAAACTAGTACAGCATTTACTAATATTAACTTGAAGCGTTTTGAAAACCAAACACTACCACAAAACTTGTATATTTCAGGTACAGCAACCGAGAATAATAACGATTTATCTCAAGCAATTGCATTAAAGCGTTTAACAAATAGTGATGGAGCTTTAACTAATATTTATGAGGTTTACACCAGTTTAATTGCTGGAGAAAGCTATAAATTTTATAGTGAGCGCTCACTTCCTGCTTTACAATTTGGTGGTAGTGAAGGTAATATAGTTCCATTTGGTGAAGCGATAGTAGCTAGCACTTCTGGACAATTTAGAATAAAAGTAGATCTTGACACAAACACTTACGAGTTGTTACAAATTAATTTTTGGAGTATGGTTGGTACACCTATTTCTGGTGGTTGGGGAGGAGACCAACCATTGGAATATCAAGGTAATAGTGTATGGAAAGCATCAATAAACCTGTTAGAATCTGGTGGATTTATATTTAGAGCTAATGGAGATTGGTCGTATTTATTAAAACAAATTGTTGGTACAACCAATACGCTTGTTTTAGAAGTAGATGCTAGTAGTCAGGGAGTAACAGTTGAAGATATGTCTAACAATCCAGTAGGGTTATATTTTGTGACGTTAGATTTATCTGCAGACAATTATAATTATTCATTTGAAATAGATGATACAATTATAGAGCCAATAATAACACCAACTCAATTGTTTTTGTTTGAAAACGGAAATATGATAGAAGAATTTTCATTAGATGGAGACACCTTTAGTTCAAACCATTACATACCCATGCAAGCTAGCAATGTTTACAGTTTAAATAGTGCAGCAGATGGCAGCGGAACTTCCTATACGATTAATCAACCTCTTGCAGATAGTACGACACCTGATGGCGATTTAGTTTCTGATACTTTAACTCTGATAGAGAGTAATAATACTTTTTCAGTCATCACTGACAGAGCTTTACAATTTAGCATAGATTTTAGTGCTCCTACTTTGACGTGGACATATTATAATATTAAATTGTTTCATTGGCAAGTTTGGGATGATCGCCAAGAGATTGCAATGACTTATAATCATCCTAATACATATACTGTAACCACAAATCTTACAGCAGGATATGATAGTAAATTTATAAGTCCTTGGGATTTAGATTTTGGTAGTGATAATCCAACAGCATTAACCGGAAACCTTATAAATGGAGGTGGATCCAATCTACTTAATATTAATACAGACGGAACTTATACGGTAACCATAATTTTAAATGATGATTACCAAACAGGAACCTACGAATTTGCACAATAAAAAGATAATACTTATGAATTTATTAAAACGATATAATTTGAAATTTTACTTTACTTTGCTTCTTCTAGTTGCCTTTCAAGCTTGCAACGAAGATGATATTAAAACGTATCCACCACCTACAATAGCAGATGTTAACGTTGATTTTTATTTAACTTCACCAGACCAAGCTAATCTACTTAAAGCAACTACAAATGGGTTGTTTCCAATGGTGGGAAACTCTAACTTTACTATTAACGTAACAGAAAGTACAAGCTATCAAGAAATGGATGGTTTTGGATATACATTAACAGGAGGAAGTGCTATGTTAATTAACAATATGTCCACTAGTTCAAGATCTGAATTATTACAAGAACTTTTTGGTACAGGAGATAATAGTATTGGTATTAGTTATTTAAGAATTAGTATTGGAGCTTCAGATTTGGATGCAACCACATTTAGTTATAATGACTTACCAAATGGGCAAACAGATGAGAATTTAGATGATTTTTCAATAAATCCAGATATGTCCAATTTAGTTCCTGTATTAAATGAGATTTTATCCATAAATCCTAATATTAAAATACTAGCAACACCTTGGTCTGCACCAACATGGATGAAAGACAACAACTCAACAATAGGAGGAGCATTATTACCACAGTATTATAATACGTATGCTAATTACTTTGTAAAATATATAGAGGCTATGGCTGCTCAAGGCATTACTATAGATGCCATTACAATACAAAACGAACCAGAAAACCCATACAATAATCCAAGTATGGTAATGAGTGCTGACCAACAAAAAGATTTTATTAAAAATAATTTAGGACCTGTATTTCAAACGGAAAACATCTCAACTAAAATTATTCTATTTGATCATAATTTAGATAATCCCGATTACCCGATTTCTATTTTAAATGATGCTTCAGCAAAAAGTTATGTTGATGGTTCAGCGTTTCATTTATATGCAGGTCAAATAAGTAATATGTCTCTTGTACACAACGCACATCCTAACAAAAATGTGTATTTCACAGAGCAGTGGATACAAGCACCTGGAAACTTTTATTCTGACATACGTTGGCATGTTAGGGAGTTAATAGTTGGAGCACCAAGACATTGGAGTAAAAACGTATTACAATGGAATTTAGCTGCAGATCCAAACAACAATCCTCATACTGATGGAGGTTGTACAGAATGTTTAGGTGCCATTACTATCGATGGGAATTTAGTACAACGTAATCCTGGATATTATATTATTGCACATGCATCAAAATTTGTACCAGCAGGTTCTGTTAGAATAGAATCTAATACGTCTTTTGAATTTCCAAATGTTGCTTATAAAACTCCTGATAATAAGATTGTTGTTATTGTACTAAATAACTCTGATGTACAAAAATCCCTTAATATAAACGTAGATGCAGAACCAATTTCTGTAACCATGCCTGCAGGTGCTGTAGCAACTTTTGTTTGGTAATTAAAAATAAATAAAATGATTAAAAACTGTTTTTATATATTATTTGTAGTTGTTACAGTATTTGCTTGCAAAAACGTAGACGCAGATAGTCAAAGTCAAAATGATAGCACGCAATCTGATAAAAATGAAGCTGTTACTAAACAGCAAAACACCTTATTAGGTAAAAACGCAAAAGTTTATACTACCGCAGAAAACACAGACAAAAGATTGTCTTTAGATAGTTTAAAGACTTTTAATAACGCACAACAACCTTTAGAAACGGAAGTTGCCATATTTGTTAATCCTAAAAAACAATTTCAAGAATTTTTAGGTATTGGTGGCGCTATTACAGATGCGTCTGCAGAAGTGTTTTCATTATTAAGTAAAGATAAACAAGATGAGCTGCTTAAGGCCTATTATTCAGAAGAAGGTATTAACTATAATATTATTAGAACTAGTATTCATAGTAGCGATTTTGGATTGGGAAGCCATACCTATATAGAAGAAGGCGATAGTGATTTGAAGACGTTCTCTATTGAAAAAGATCTAGTAAAACGTGTACCTATGATTAAAAAAGCCCAAGCAATAATTAAAGACGATCTTGTGTTTTATGCTAGTCCATGGAGTCCTCCTGCATTTATGAAATCTAATAATCACATGCTGGAAGGAGGAAAATTATTACCAGAATATTACCAAGCTTGGGCCAACTATTTTGTTAAATTTATTCAAGCCTATGAAGCAGAAGGTATACCTGTTTGGGGTGTAACAATCCAAAATGAACCCATGGCTAAACAACGCTGGGAATCTTGTATTTATACAGCAGAGGAGGAGCGTGATTTCTTAAAAAATAATTTAGGACCAACATTTGAAAAAAACAATTTAGGTGATAAAAACATTGTAGTTTGGGACCACAATAGAGATTTAATATCGCATAGAGCTAATACGATTTTTGAAGATCCAGAAGCTATAAAATACGCTTGGGGAATTGGTTTTCATTGGTATGAAACATGGACTGGTGGAGAACCTAAATACGATAATTTAAAAAATATTAAAGCCTCTTTTCCTGAAATGAATTTACTATTCACTGAAGGATGTCAAGAGAAATTTGATCCGACTCAATACAATCGTTGGTCTAATGCAGAGCGTTATGGTAACTCTATGATTAATGATTTTAATAGTGGAACAGTAGGTTGGACCGATTGGAACATCCTATTAAATGAAAAAGGAGGACCAAACCATGTTCAAAATTTTTGTTTTGCACCAATACATGCAGACACTAAAAATAACGAACTTATATATACACCAACGTATTATTACATAGGTCATTTTTCAAAATTTATAAAGTCAAAAGCAAAACGTATTAGTACAACTACTAGCAGAAGTACCATTGAAAGTACATCGTTTCAAAATCCAGATGGGCAAATTATAACTGTAGTTATGAATAAAACTGAAACCCCTATTGACTATAAATTGCTTGTCGATGATTATGAAATTAAAAACAGCATATTGCCTCATGCAATACAAACAATAATTTATTAATCAAAATTCTTTTATTATGAAAAAAAAATACTTTGTAGGATTAATAACACTAGTTATGTTAGTTTCGTTTCAAACAAATGCTCAAGTAGATGTAACATTTAAGGTAGATATGACTGGGCAACCAGTAGATGCTAATGGTGTCCATGTCGTTGGTTCAATTAATGGGTGGAATACTAGTGCCAACCAATTAACCCAAGAAGGTGTAAGCAACATATATTCTACTGTAATTCAGCTAAGTGAAGGTTGGTATGAATACAAATTTTTAAATGGGAATGCTTGGGGAACTGAAGAATCTGCAAATTATCCTTGTGCACCATCTAATGGAAATAGATTTGTTTCTATAAATAATACGTTACCTAATGTTACCCTAGAAGCTGTCCCTTTTAATGGTTGTAATGCATCTGGAACTGGCTTTGAAATCATATTTAATGTAGATATGTCTAGTGAAGGAACTGTTCCTGTAGGCAATGTAAGAATTGCCGGATGGTTTAATGGCTGGAATGATAGTAATTTAAGCTTACCAGATGTTAATGGTAACTTTCATAGTGCAACCTTAAGGCTGCCAACACCATCCAATTATCCTGTTACTCTTGAATATAAATATGTAAACAACGGTAATTGGGAAACACCTGATGCAGATTGCGCAACTGTTAATAATAGCAATAGAGTTATAACTTTAAATAATTCTAGAGATGCTGTATATGATGTATTTAATGCTTGTAATTATGTTTTAAGTACGGAAGATTTTACAGCTAATTCAATAAAAATTACATATAATAAAACAGAAAGACTATTGAATTTCTATAATGACGGATTTAACAATGATATAACACAAGTACGATTGTTTGACTTTACAGGTAAACCCATTAAAACAATTGAAGATAAAGTTTCAATTAGTGATATCGAAATCGATTTTCAAAGCCAAGCTGACGGTGTTTATTTTGTAAGAATAGAATCTAGTGGTAGGCAATTGGTTAAGAAAATATTAATTTACTAATCTCAAAAAACAATTTAAATCAGTTGATACGTTCTTTAAAGCTAGCTTTTTAGAGCGTGTTATTTTTTTTAATATAAACTAAAAGACGATATGACTAAAAAAACGTACTTATTGCTAATAACCATTATATCTGCTTTAGGTGGTCTCTTATTTGGCTATGACACAGGAGTTATCAATGGTGCTCAATTTTATTTAAGCAAATACTTTGAATTAAGCGCTGTCTTAAAAGGTTGGGTTGTTGGAAGCGCACTTTTAGGGTGTTTTATAGGTGCTTTAATTTCAGGAAGATTAAGTATTAGAATTGGAAGAAAAAAATCCTTAATTATTTCAGCAATTCTTTTTTCTGTTTCTGCATTTGGATCTGGTTTACCAAGTTTTTTTCAAGAAACAGTAACGACATTGGTTATATTTAGAATCATTGGTGGATTAGGTATAGGAATAGCATCTATGAATGCACCTATGTACATCGCTGAGATTGCACCAAGTTCTATAAGAGGCAAGATGGTAACCTATTATCAACTTGCTATAGTTATTGGTTTTTTTAGTGTGTTCTTAGTCACTTATTTTATTGGTAACAACCTAACTCAAACTGAAAACATTGAATTCGGCTGGAGACACATGTTTTGGTCAGAATTGATTCCAAGCACATTATTTTTAGTCTTATTATTTTTTGTTCCAAGAAGTCCAAGATGGTTGTGTCTTAAAGGTAAAAATGAAGAAGCTCTTGTGGTTTTAAATAAACTTCAAGATGAAGAAAGTGCACAAGCCGACTATAAAGCAATACATGCATCATTGTATAATGAAAACAAATCCGATTCTAAAGTTAATTACTTTTCAAAACTCATATTAGGTATTATTCTCATAGGAACTACAATTTCTGTGTTGCAACAATTTACAGGCATTAATGCTGTGCTTTATTATGGTGCAGATATTTTTGAAAAAGCCTTAGGATTCGGTCAAGAAGATGTCTTATTGCAACAAATTCTATTAGCATTTATAAATGTAGTATTCACTTTTGTTGCCATGTTTACAGTAGATAAACTTGGAAGAAAGCCATTGATTTACATAGGCTGTACAGGCATGATAATTGGTTTTCTATTTTTAGGAGTAACGCTACAGCAACAAAATGTTGGTATGCTATCTTTATTAGGCATCTTAATTTTTATCGCTTCATTTTCACTATCAATGGGGCCAATTGTATGGGTTTTATTATCTGAGATGTTTCCTAATAAAATTAGAAGTGTTTCCATGTCTATTGCAGTAGCTGCACAGTGGGCAGCAAATTATGTGGTTTCACAATCATTTCCAATGGTAGTAGGCAGTGAAACTAATAATAATGCGTTTTGGAACGGATCTTTACCGTACTTTATTTTTATTTCGTTTATAGCTGTAATCATTATTGTGACTTATAAATTCGTCCCAGAAACAAAAGGTAAATCTTTAGAACAACTAGAAGGCATTTGGGAATAGATTTCTATATGTGATTCGCAGTGATATTTATAAATTAGCATAATAGCGCGCTTTTTATCGATATTTGACATAATTACAGATTATTTGACATAAACGTTACTATTTAAATTTTTTTAATTGTAACTAATAACATAATTGTTAACGATATAGATCTAAAGGCACTATATCTACAATTATGTGTAAATAGCCTGAAATACGGCTATACAGAAATTACTATCGATATAAGTCTAATTAGAATTAAAGCTATCAAATAAACCTTGAATTTCACAAGCCGTAATTTCTTTTAACATAATATCTGACGATATAAGTCTAAAGACGTTATATCTGATATTATGCTAAATAGCCTAAAAAAGGCTATACAGAAATTACTATATAATCGCACTATAATTTATATTATGTAAAATAGGATTTGTATAAACCAACCTATTTATTGTAATTGATTTAAATATTAATTATTGTATAATTTTTGAATAATGTGTTTAGCGACAGATTCTCCACTTGACATTGCTGCATTAATGGATCCGTTAAGTTGTGTGTCTCCTGCTAAATATATTGTATCGGAATATTTAAATTCTGAACTGTTACTGATATGACTAACATGTTTTAAATCTGGTAAGGCTTTGTTAATTCTGTAGCGTTTTATAAATCGCTTAGTCACAATATTACAATACGTTTTTAATTCATCTTGAACGGATTGAATTAATTTGGTTTGATCCAAATTATGAGCTTTAACTATAGTTACAGACAGTACATTTCTATTATTACTGGAATTTGTTGTTATGCTTGTGGTATAAAAAATATTATTAATTAGTGCATTGCTATTTGTTACTAAACCAATAATTGGCTTTTTGATGGTGTCTTTTTCGACTTCAAAATATAATGTATCGCAAGATTTCCAGGTCATTGTTTGTTTGATTCCTAATACTTTTGAAGCTTCTGTAGCTATTATAGTGATGTCTGAATCAATTTTGGATTGATCTTCTAATACTATATGGTTATCTTTTACTGATTGGACCTTGGTATTGAATAGAAACTCAGTGTCCTTTAATTTAGATTGTAATTGATTGGGAATGGCTTGCATTCCGTTTTTAGGAATTGAAGCTAAACCCTGACCAAACATCTTGTATATGAATTGGAACATTGTACTAGAGGTTTGTAATTGAGTTTCTAGAAAGATTCCGCTAAAAAAAGGTTTGAAAAAATCTTTGATGATTCGGTTTGAGAAACCTTTATCCTTTAAGTATTGTTGTGTTGTGGTCTGTTTGGACTTAAAAATAGCGTCAATAGTTTTGTTTTTAAGTTTTATATTTAATTTAAGGATTGCTAGCTTATCCTTTAATGACCCAATATTAGATAGTATGGTAGGTATTAAAAGTGACCAATCCCTTAGAGGATCACCAATGGTTTGTGTTGTTCCGTTTTTAAAAATGACAGCTCCTGGTTTGATTTTTTGAAGTTGTAAAGCGTCATAGTCTAAGTATTGTTTAGCTTTTGGATAAGCTTCTAAAAGAACTTGAAAGCCATGATCGAGTTGAAATCCTTGAAAAACATCTGTTTTTACACGACCTCCAACTCGATCACTAGCTTCTATTATTGTAGGACTAAATCCTGCTTTTTCTAGGTTTATTGCTGCAATAAGACCACTTATTCCTGCACCTACAATAGTAATTTTTGTATTAGTACTCATTGACCTTATACTAATCTACCTTTTAAACGTACTTCAATTTTTTTCTTTTTGACCGTTAAACGTTTCATGATGTCCATTAAAGACTTGTCTTTATTTTTTTTGTAAATTTCGTTAATTGCTAAAATTAGACGTTTCGCTTCTCTTGACGCTACTACTCTATCACTTGTTGACATATGATTCATTTTAGCTTTTTCAAATTCTAATGCTTGATTTATTAAAAGTTCCATATTAAGTTTTGTTTAATTTTATATAAAAATACCTAAACAAAACTGTATTGTGTTATTTTTTGTTAAAATTTAATATAATTTTAAGATAATAGTTTTTCTAGGTTAACACACTAAACAACTAATAATGTACTGATTAGATGCTATATTTACTGCTTTTTATATTTTAACTATCCTTACCTAATGGATTAGTACTATCCATTTTAACCTTTATATTAAAAATCATTCTATATTTAGGGTTTTACTAATGCATGAGACCAAAACCAGATTATATTTATGTTGCCTTTGATGTATTTCCGTCACAAAAGGGAGCAGCAACACATATTAATCATTGTTTAAAAGCCTTGCAAGGCACATTTGATGTTGGGTTACTCATCTGTTTAGGAACAGAAGAAATGCCAAGCTTTCAGTTTGACCAAGAGCGTCAATTATATGTGTACCGTTGGAAAGACAAAGTGGTTAATTTTTTAGAACGTACAACACGGTTTCAGGAGGCTATTACAGACATTATTCAGCGTCCACTTTGTGATTCGGTTAAGTTGGTCCATTTTAGAGATATTTGGGGTGGTTTACCTCTATTACAATTGCAGGCTAGTTATAAAACAGTATTTGAGGTTAATGCATTTCAGCATATTGAATTGCCAAATCGATATCCAAACATAAGTAGTGCTGTATTAGATAAAATAAAATCTATAGAACGTTTTTGTATTGTTAACAGTGATACCATAATCACACCATCAAACGTTACACATCAGTTTATAACACATTATGTGGATACTGAAGATTTAAATATAATTGTAGTCCCAAATGGTGTGTCTATATACAAACCAAAAACCATACAAGATCAAACTGTCCACTCCACTCCTTTTATTTTATATTTTGGAGCCTTACAAAAATGGCAAGGGATTAAGACTTTATTTAAAGCTTTTAACGAGCTGTTAGATTTAGAATTACGTTTACGTATCTGCACCTCTGTACCAGAAAAACGCACCTTACATTATAAAACTTTAGCCAATACACTTGGAATTGCTCATCGTATAGATTGGTTTTATGAGCAAGACAAGCCTACATTAGCCGCACATATCCAGCAAGCCAAATTAACTGTTGCGCCATTAGTTGCCTGTGACCGCAATATTATTCAAGGCTGTCATCCTTTAAAAATTGTAGAATCTATGGCCTATGGAACACCTGTAGTTGCAAGTGATTTACCCGTTGTTACTGAAATTGTTACCGCTAACAAAACAGGCGTATTAGTACCACCAGATAGACCAGAAACTTTAGGTCGTACTATTAGAAAACTACTAGAGTCCCCTAGCCTTTTAGAAGCAATTGGCAAGGGAGCATTGCTAGATATTAAAAATAATTATCTTTGGGAAGCCCAAGAATTAAAAATGACCACTGTATATAAAAACCTATTATCTAATGTTTAATACACAATTAAAAATTGATGGTAAAACCTTTAAAAATACCGGTAAAATTAGTGGTCGACGACCTACGCGCTATTGGTTAGCCTTTTTAAAAACTTATGTCTTAACATATGAAGCAAAAAAAAATCGTATTGGCTGTTTGGCAGGACTAGTCCCTGTAGTAATACTTGGTAGTCTATATTTATCAGGTGCTGAAGATGAAAGCTATATTATTGGATTATTTTTCTCGGTATTTATAACTGTAATTGTATGGGGTATTTTATCGCATAGTATTAAATTGGCTCATGTCCCAATAGAAGCCTATCATAGTTTAGCAAGGTTTATAATTTCTGTAAAAGGTGATTTACTAAAGGACCAATTTAGCATGCGTTTGAATGCTAGTTCTATTGAAAAAAATGGTACACTTTTAAATCCAAAAGCTATTGGATTACCAGTTGTTAGAAAAACCACATTTAAACCCTATCAGCTTGAACGATATAAAGTCAGCCTTACCTTTAAAGATGGTACAGTCTGCACTATAGCTTTAAACCAAATTGCTTTACGTATAAGAAAAATTAAACGTAGCAGGAGTGGTAAAACGAAAGTGAAGATTAAACATAAGCATAAGTTTTTTCATGTCATGACGTTAAAATTTAATGCTAATGACTATAAAATTAACGCTATTGATGACTCATTGTTACATACCAATCGTTTTGATATTAGTGTTGTGACCAAAGCAGGTTTTCATATTGTAAAAGTTAAAGCTAAAATAAAAATAACCTTACTAGCTAACAAGTTAAACACTAAGGATAAGCATAATTCTTCTTTATATACAGATATGCTTACGTATATAAATACCAATGCTATTATGATTAAGGCTAACAATACTAAATTAATACAATAAATCGTGTCTATGAATTGTCAACAAAAATCTGGCGTATTTTTAAATATCGAATGTCAACGTATAAAAGAAGACTCTTGTTCTGTATGTAATAAAAATGTTTGCAAAATACATTTACACATATTGGCAAACACTTATTATTGTGAAGACTGTTATTGGGAACATTATTTGTTAACTGACGACATTAGACCCTCTAGTCAGCGTTTAGACACTACTTCAGGTGGTTTTGTTTACAGCTCTAACACCAGTTCTGGCTCTAATACAGAAGGTTTTGCTGGAGGTTTTGGAGGCGGTGAATTTGGAGGTGGTGGTGCAGCAGGCGAATGGACTGAAGGAGATATGCATAGTTTACATGCAACAACAGACCAACAAGATACTACAGCTCCTTTAGGGTTGGCAGGCGATGATACTTTTTATTATAGCTAATTAAGTCTATGAGAATTGCGTGGTTTACCGAGAATTATCCTCCAAATACAGGCGGCATGTCAAGAAGTTGTGATAGGATTGTTGCTAATTTAAGACAGCATCATACGGTTGATGTGTTTCATTTTACCAATAAGTTTCCTGCATTTAAGACGCAAACGCATGAGAAAGGCACTTATACTTCTGTTCCTATTTTTCAAGATACTTCACATACCTTAAATATGCTTTGGGCGTATATAAAGGATAATAGCTTGATTAATTCTTGTGATGCCTTTGTTAGTTTTGGTAGTCATTTATGTTTAAAAGGTATTACCCTTATGGCCAATTGGATGCAAAAACCAATACTTATATGCTTTAGAGGTAATGATTTTGACACTGCTATATTCTCTCAAAAAAAGCAAGACCTACTCTACACTATTTCCAATGCCTCTGCAATTGCTTGTGTCACCAAAGAAAAACAACAACGTATACAACGTATGGCGTTAAATAATCATGTTTACTATACACCAAACAGTATTGATTTTAATGAATGGAACATATTAAAATCTGATATTGCTTTGGCAGAAACGTTAAGCGTCCAATTACAACTTCCAAAAGATACTAAAATTATTGGGTTGATTGGATTTTTAAAACAGAAAAAAGGGGTCGATTTTTTTATTAATACTCTTAAAAAGTCACAATTGGCTTCGAGGATTCATCTTCATATTGTTGGTGAGATTGTACCACATATTGAAAGTGAATTAGAACGATTAGCATTTTCTTACTCAAAAGTCAGTCCAATATCAAAAACGGAGTTGATAGCTAATTATTTAATTTGCGATTGTATTGCTATACCTTCGATTTATGATGGTATGCCTAATGTTATATTTGAATCAGCTGCATTAAACAAACCTATACTAGCCTCTAAAGCGGGAGGTCTTCCGGATGTTTTAAATACTAACACAGCCTTTTTATTTGATGTTTTATCCGAGCAGTCTTTATTATCTGCTTTAGCTAATTTTGATAATGCGTCGGTACAATACCTACAGCAGACCAGTCAATTATTACTTGAAGAGATTAGGACTCATTTTACAACTACACAAGAAACCGATAATTATCTAAACGTATTAAACACTATAACTACTTAAATATTATGACTATAAAAACACCTTACCTAACCTTGTTAACTTTGTGTTTTACAGTATTGTTATCCTGTAATTCTTCAACAAAAACAGCACCAATACCTCAAACATCTGTTAATAGTAGTACCAATACATCGGCTGGAACTTATACTTCTAAAATGACTAAGTCAGACAAAAAGAAGTATTACACCTCTGATGGTCAAGTTGTTTATGAGATTAAATATAAAGCTGATGGATTTAAATTAAGAACAGCTGCTTCTACATTACTTTGGAAAGTGAAATTATATGATACCAAAGTAAAGATTAGTGATAATGAAGAAAACTTAAATCCCTATGAAATAAAAATAACAGACACCTATGCTGCTAAGCTGGTTAAAGATGACACTGTATTAGCGAGAACGGGATATGACTTAGAATTAAAACAACAGTCCGTTACAGCCACAACAGCATCACAACCAGACTTTATTGAGACCTCATACTCACCTAGTTTATTACTACAAACTATTTCAGAAATATCTGATGATCAAAAACAAATTTTAATACATGAATTACAATCTAAAGGGTATTAATGCACATATTTTATGTACAAGGTGGTGGTTTAGGACATTTAACCAGAACCGATAGATTAATCAAGACTTTAAACATATCAAGTGAAGATGTCTTGATTATAACTCCGTCTATCTATACACACTATTTTAAGCAATACAATTGTGTTAACTTATCCTGGTCAGACACCCCAAATGTTTGGACCAACCGAGTATTACAAGTCATTAATACAACCCTAGTTGAGGCCTTTTACGTGGATGCCTTTCCGTTTGGAATACAATCTGAATTAGTTACTGTTTTTAAAACTTTTCCAGATTTAATATATATATACGTAGCACGTTTACTTAAATGGGAAACTTATATTAATATAACAATAAAAGACTATGACTTTGTTTTTTCAAAAACGTTTGTTTTAGAGGACTTATATCCAACACATCAAGATTGGATCATTAAAAATAGCAAACAACATCTACACTTACAGTTAGATCAAGATTACTTTCCATTGGTAAAATTTAGTGATCAACCCTATGTTATGGTTGTACATTCTGGAGGACAAGCAGATGTGTTAAAACTTATAGATATTGCTATTACAAACAATTTATCAACACCAAACCTACAAATTGTAGTCTTTACTCAAGTTGCCATAACAATATCCCATACTAAAGTTATTATACTTAATGATGTTTATCCAGTAAAGCAATATTACAGAGCTGCCGAAAAAATATATACAGCAGCTGGCTTTAATAGTATAAGTGAACTTAAGGCCTATAAAAGCAAGCATATTGCGATTCCTTTAGACAAATTATATGATGATCAGTTTTTTAGGGTAAAACACCGTACTACTAATTCCTAAAAAAAGCCCAACATTTAAGTTAGGCTTCTATCATGCAAAGGATTGTATTACTTAATTAGTTAATGATATTACCATTAGCTCTAAACTCGACATCCTTGTTTTTTCCTTTACGTTTAAACTCGACGTCATAAAATGTACCTTTAGATGCGCTAGTCACATATTCGATTTCGGTTATGGTTTCGTCTTTATATTTATCTTTAATTACCGCTTTAATGGCTTTAGGCAAATCGCCTTTACTAATACTAGATTCGGTTTCTATCCATTGTCCATTAGGACTGAAATCTGCTCTGTATTTTTCGCCTTTTTGTTTGAAATGAGCTTCATAGTTTCCGTTTGAATCTTTCTCCCAATCCGGATCGTTTTCTCCTGGATATTTATTTTCAAAAGCTGATTGTACTGCTTTTGGTGCTTGAGCTTGAATAGTGTTACAGCTAAATGTTAAGGCTATGATTATAATGTATGGTATGGTTTTTAGGTATTTCATAGTTTATTTATTTTAATATGTTAATAGATACGACTTCAATTTCGCTATATATATTGTCTTGGGTTGTTTGTTTTAATTTTAAATTAAACGCTTCACCGACGTGTTTGTTTACGTCTAGATCATAGGTTTCTAAAGCTTTACTAGCCTCAATCTCTTCTATAATAATGACATTGTCCGAATGGTCTGTGAAATAGAATAAGCGTCCATCAAAACCGTCGTAAATCACTTTTTTAGTTACTTCTGCTTTATTTATAGTGTTATGTTCTGTATTTACAGCTATTGTTGACGCAAAAAACAGACTTATTATAATGCTTATTAGTTTCATAATTTATGTTTTTAAAGGGTTATACTTGTGTCTTTACAAAGATGATAACAACGTGTTGTTTTTGCATTACATAATTATGGATGTGCTTTACATGATTAACATATTAACGTTTTTTAACGCAAAAAGCACAATGATAACATTGTGCTTTTTGATAATTAAGTGTGTTGGTTGTTAGATTTTATTACCGTAAATATCTAATTCTATTACAGGTTTACCTAATTGTTTAACTTGGTCAAACTGTGTTTTTTTATCTCCCACTATTAAATATACCATTTCGGATTCGTTTAAATATTGATTTATAACGGTTTTATAATCCTCTAAAGACATATTTATTAATTCGTTTTGATCTTTATCTAAAAAGTCGTCCGCTTTTTGGTATTTACTAATCGCTCTAAGTATGCTTAGCTGAGCACCTAAACTTTCATAAGCTCTGGTGTTTCCTTTTAATATTTTATTTTTAGTAAGCTCTACTTCTTTATCTGTAAAACTATCTTTGTAATTAGTAACCATGTCTTTAATAATCTTTAAAGATTTTAAAGTCGCATTAGCACGAACGCTGGTTCTGATAGTAAATGGACTAACCGTGTGACGTGAGGTTATGCCAGAATAGGCACCATAGGTATATCCTTTACCAATTCTAAGGGTTTGAAATAAGCGTCCACTAGAACCACCACCTAAAATCTCGTTAGCAAACTCTAGTTTATTTGCATTATCGTCTGTTGCAGTTAAAGCTAATTTACCAATATACACTACTGATTGTTTAGCATCAGGTACATCTACAAAATACAAGTTTCCGGCAGTATTGGTATTATCAAGCTCTTGATTAGGAATTGTGATTTGGTCTCCAGTCCAATCTTTTAGAGGGCTTAAAGCTGCTTCGGTTTGTGATTCATTGATTGCACCTGCAATATGGAATGTAGCTTGTTTAGGCGATAGATTTTTATAATAGGCCTTTAGGTCTTCCATTGTAATAGACGCAGTACTTTGTAAGGTCCCAGATCCATTAATCCCAAAGCGATTATCTTTACCATACATTAATTGGTTATAGACATTAGATGCTATTGCATTTGGATTAGCCTCGCTACCTTTTAACCCTGTTTCTAATGCTTGTTTTAATCTAGTAAACTCTTTACTGTCCCAACGCGGTTCTGAAATAATTTCTTTAACCAGTTTAATGGTTTCGTCTAAATTTTTAGTCAAACACGATCCAGTGATATGAAAGTCCTCACTAGCACTATACATATTTATTCTAGCACCTAATAAACCAATAGCCTCTTCAAGGTCTGCAGCAGTTTTAGTTTTTGTTCCTTGCATCATTAGATCGCTAAATAAATTAGCCACTCCTTCTTTACCTTTAGGATCTAATAGTTGACCACCAGGAATGGTAATATCAAATTGGACTAAAGGAACTTCGTTATTTTCTATTCCGTAGATAGCTAAGCCATTTTCTAATTGCCCTTTCCAGATGGCAGGAGATTTAAACACTGGAAGTTTACCAAAATCAGGTTCACTTCTATCAAATTTGCTAGGTGTTTTTTGGTATACAGCTTCCTCACCTTGGCTTACTTCTTCATTAGCGACCTCTTGTTTCACCTCTTCAATCCAAACTGTTGCTTGTTGGCTATCTGCTACCGCTAAGTCTAATTGCCCTTTAGGTACAACACTAGTCATAACAAAGTTTTTACCTTTGATGTATTGGTTATACACACGCATAACATCCTCGGCAGTTACTGCATTGGTTAATTTTGCACGTTGCGTGATAAAACTTGGGTCACCATTAAACTCGTTATCCTGTACTAATTGAAATGCTTTATTTAAAACCGTACTTACGCCTTGGTATAATCCAGTTTCAAGTTCGGCTTTAATACGTTTTAAATCCGAAGTATTAACTCCGTTAGTTTCAAATTTTGTTAACCCAGCATCAATTGCTGCTTTTACTTGATCTAAATCAGTACCAGCATTAGCACGCACTCTAAATACAAACTCGCCAGCTAATTCACTACTATTTTGGTAAGTTCCAACACGAGGCGCCAATTTTTGTTCTTCAACAAGGACATTATATAAAGGAGACTTTTTACTTCCGCTTAACAATTCGCTTAAAATATCTAAAGCATAGCTATCTTCATGATAGTTTTTAACCGTTGGAAATACCATACGAACTTCAGGAAGCTTAGCAAAATTGTCTTCAAAATAAAGCGATTTAGTTTGCTCTAAAACTACTGGATCAAAATTTTGCTCTTCAACGTCAGGTCCACTAGGAATTTCTTCAAACCACTGCTCTACTAATTTTTTAGTTTCGTCTATATCAATATCTCCAGCAATTACTAAAGAAGCATTTTTAGCACCATAATATTGTTTATAAAACTCTTTAACATCATCAATGGTTGCTGCTTGTAAGTCTGGTAATGCTCCGATAACAGTCCAATTATAAGGGTGTCCTTGTGGGTATAAGTTTTTACGAATGATCTCGTCTGTATAGCCATAAGGAGCGTTATCCACACGTTGACGTTTTTCGTTTTTTACGACTTGTTTTTCACGTTCAAGCGCTGCTTCTGTCACTGTGTTGATCATATATCCAAAACGGTCAGAATCTATCCACATGATTTTTTCAAATGCATCTTTAGGGACTACTTCATAATAAACGGTATAATCGTTAGAGGTTCCACCATTACGACTTCCACCCCATTCTGGTATCATTTTACGGTTGGCTCCAACTGGTACGTTTTCAGAATCGTTAAACGACATGTGTTCAAAGAAGTGAGCAAAACCAGTTTTTCCAGGTTTTTCTCTGTTAGATCCAACGTGCATTAAGGTTGCTACAGCCACAATTGGGTCTGAATGGTCTTCGTGAAGGATTACTTCTAGTCCATTGTCTAGAGTGAATTTTTGGTACTCGATTTTAAAATCGGGTGTCTGTTCTACGGTTGTTTCAGCCGAATCTTTACAAGATATTAAGGCTAAAGCACTTAGAACGAAAAGGGATTTAATTGTTCGCATTATATTAATTTTAATAGATAGACCTTAAAGGTAATCATTAATTATTTGTCTTAAATAAATAATAAAAGATGACCATTTGACAATGATTTTAAGTATCTTTAAGTATAACTTAAAATAAAATTATATGGATATCAATTTTGAATATGATAAGGTAAAAGCTAGTGAAAGCTTAGAGCAATTTACTACTGAGAAAATCCAAAAGTTGTTTAATAAATACGAATTTATAGTACGTGCTGATGTGTTTTTTAAATTAGAAAACACTCATGACGATAAATCGGGTAAAATTGCTGGTATTAGATTAAGTGCACCAGGACCAAGATTGTACGCTGAAGAAAGTAAAGACACGTTACATAAAAGTGTTAGCGAAGTTGTGACACAATTAGAGCGTCAATTAGCTAAAAGAAAAGGAAAAATGAAAGCCCATTAATAGTATATTTATCGACAGATAATAAAAAAAGCCTATATTAGATTTAGCTTTTAGTTATATAATTATAACT